>JBJTGN010000368.1:0-12330 GCA_046093905.1 Actinomycetota bacterium | reverse complement strand
CGACGCCGTCGACTCGACTCGAGAAGTCGATGTTGAACGCCGCTGGTGTCGGTGAGAATCGACCGTCAGCATTGCGGTTACCCATTAGTAGGCTGACCCAGTGGTGACGGGGCTCCTGGGACAGCGACTGATCGAACGACGTTTGCGCGAGACATCGGAGCGATTGCGGAGTTTGCGCGCTGAACTTGCGATTGTCGACGAGCAGTTCGACGCATTGAACGACGACGCTGAGAACTTGGGGTTGCGCGCACTCGTGTCGGAAACACCCGGAACCGATGTCGAATATCGCGAAGCTCGGCTTCATGCGGAGGCAATGTCGCGTCATCGGGACGGCATCGTGCAATCGATCGCACAGCTCGAGATACGCCAGGACGAGCTCCTCGACCGATTGAGCCAGTGATGAGTATTCGCGTCGTCATTGCCGAGGATGAGGCGATCATTCGTCTCGACCTTCGTGAGACCCTCGAGGAGGAGGGCTACGAAGTCGTCGGTGAAGCCGGTCGGGGGGACCGCGCCCTCGAGCTCGTGAGGGAGTTGAAGCCCGATCTGGCAATTCTCGATGTGAAGATGCCAGGGATGGATGGGCTCGAAGTGGCCCGAAACATCGACCAGGAAAAGATCTGCGGCGTACTGATCCTCACGGCTTTCAGCCAGAGAGAAATGGTCGAGCATGCTCGGGATGCGGGAGCCCTTGCTTACTTGGTAAAGCCGTTCCAAAAGAGTGACTTGATCCCTGCCATAGAAGTTGCCATCGGCAGATTTCGTGAACTTCAAGCTCTGGCGGGGCACGTCGAGGCTCTCGGCGAACAAATCGAAGCGCGCAAGACGATCGATCGAGCCAAGGGATTGCTGATCGACAAGTACTCGATGAAGGAACAGGATGCTTTCGCGTTCATTCAGCGCACAGCAATGACTGAACGGGCACGGATGAAAGATGTTGCCGAAAGGATCCTGTCCGGAGACCTGAAGCCATCGCCGTGACGTCGTCGACGCCTTCTGCCTCGAAGACACTTCTCGTTCTCGACGGTCATTCCCTCACGTATCGCGCGTTCTTCGGTCTACCGACCGACATGGTGACTGCGAGTGGGCAGGTCACCAATGCGGTTTTCGGCTTCACCTCGATGTTGCTGAACATCTTGAAAGAGCGGCGTCCAGCCGGAATTGTCGTTGCGTTCGACCGATCCGAGCCGACCTTTCGCCACATCGCGGAGCCGTCGTACAAAGCGCAGCGTGAAGAGTCTCCAGACATTCTTCGTCAGCAAGTGGGAATCGTGCGGGAAGTCCTACAGGCGATGGGAATCACCACTGTGGATGTCGTCGGATTCGAGGCCGATGACGTCATCGCCACGCTTGCCGACAGGGCCGTCGACCACGGATTCGAAGTCATCGTCGTCACCGGAGACAGGGACAGTTTTCAATTGGTGCGCGACCCGCACGTACGGGTCCTGTACAACCGCCGGGGAGTGAGCGACTACGTCCTCTACGACGAAGCAGGAATCTTTGAACGGACTGGGGTCACTGCTGCGCAGTACCCGGCCTATGCCGCACTGCGTGGAGACCCGAGCGACAACCTGCCGGGGGTGCCAGGAGTCGGGGAGAAGACCGCAGCAAAGTTGATCTCCACCTACGGGGGACTCGAAGGCATCTTTGCCAACGTCGAGTCCCAGACTCCGAAGCTCAAGGCCTCACTCGTCGAGAACCAGGAGCGTGCTCGTCGCAACGAGGAGTTGATGACTCTCCGTCACGATGCACCTGTCGACATCGAGATCGACGATCTTCGCCCCAAACCGAACAATGCCGATGTTCGACGCCTGTTCGATTTTCTCGAGTTCAAGTCGATGCACGCCCGATTCCGAGATGCGATGGCCGCTCTCGGAATCACCATCGAGGAGGGCGGTGCATCAGGGTCCGGCCCACTGGAAGTCCGCAACATGTCGACGACGTCCGATGTCGGTCAGATCCTCGGGATGTTGACACCGCTCGAGACTTTGGACGTGGCGGCGGCGTGGAGCGGTGAGCCCGGGAGATCGGCGCTGGAGGGCGTTTCGATCGTGATCGACTCCGCATCGATGCACACGCTGTGGCTGAGCACGGACTTGCTTCAAGTTTCGGAGATTCGCTCATTCATCGAGACAGCGAAATTCAGATCGCACGAGGGCAAGCCGCTTCTGCGGGCACTCCTCGACTTCGGAATCGACCCGGACGGTCTCGAACTGGACACGGCAATCGCCGAGTATCTGATCGATCCAGGTCAGAATCACTATTCGTTGGGCGACATCGTTGCCAAACACTCCGACACGTACTTCGCCAACGATGCTGCGCGAACGGGTCAACTCGATCTCGATTCGACCCAACTCGGATCTCGAGAAGTTTCAGCACGCGATGCGCTCGCGGTCTGCCTTGTCGCAGACAAGTTGAAAGCAGCTCTGGAGGCGCAAGGAATGCTCGATCTCTACAACACCGTGGAGAACCCTCTGGTCAGAGTCCTTGCGCGTATGGAACACCTGGGAATTGGTGTCGACATTGCTGAATTGCGCACGATTGCCGAGAGGCTGACCAACCGGGCAAGTGAACTGTCCGAGACGATCCAGACCCTTGCTGGTCATCCCTTCAATCCGAATTCTCCGACACAACTCGCCAAGATCCTGTTCGAGGAGCGTGGCTTGACGCCTCCGAAGAAGACGAAGACCGGCTTTTCCACCGATGCAGCCACCTTGGAGAAGTTGCGTGAGGAGTGGCCCGACTTCATCGAGCCACTCCTCGAATATCGAGAAGTGGAGAAGTTGCGCGGAACCTACGGAGAAGGATTGTTGGCTGAAGTCGCTGCAGACGGTCGCATCCACGCCACCTTCAATCAGACGGTTGCGCGCACGGGTCGGTTGTCGAGTGATCGTCCGAACCTGCACAACATTCCGGTGCGCACAGAAGAGGGGCGGGTTTTCCGAACAGCATTCGTCCCCCGAGCAGGATGTGAATTCCTCGTCGCCGACTACAACCAGATCGAGTTGCGCTGTATCGCGCATCTCGCCGACGATCCGGGTCTCATCGCTGCATTCACTGACGGGCGCGATGTTCACAACGCAACTGCGTCACGGGTCTTTGGCGTCGATGAAACGAAGGTGTCGGTCGAACAGAGATCGAAAGCGAAGATGGTCTCGTACGGACTCGCGTATGGAATGGAGGCGTACGGACTTGGTCAGCGCCTCGGAATCCCCACAGACGAGGCTGGCGCAATCCTCGATTCGTACTTCGCAGCGTTCCCAAATGTTCACGCGTACATGGAACGAACGGTTGCCGAAGCCAAGGCCCGCGGCTACACGGAGACTCTCTTCGGGCGTCGCCGGCGGATACCTGAGCTGGACAGTCCGAACTTCCGAATTCGCCAAGCAGGTGAACGGCAGGCGATGAATGCGGGTATCCAAGGTCTCGCTGCGGACATCTTCAAGATCGCTCTCATCGATATCGACACATCGTTGGATCGCGCTGGTCTCGAGAGCCGTCTCGTTCTCCAAGTGCACGACGAAGTGATCGTCGAGGTTCCATCTGCTGAAAAGGAGACTGTGGGTCCGCTCGTGCTCGGTTGTATGCAGAACGCAGCCGAGTTGAAAGTTCCGCTGGCAGTGAACTTCGCATGGGGCAAGAGTTGGGCCGAAGCGAAATCGTGAACAGCTGTCGAGCTGCGGTCGAGGTGTTCTCGATGCCGGGCAGGACGTTCTCGTGACGAGTGCTGACGGTCACTGGTTCGAAGACATCGCCAGGCATCTCGGGCGTGCCTATCTGAGGTACTCGTTCACGAAGGGCACAGTGCGCGAAATCGACTTCCTGGTTCCTGCACTCGGTCTGGATGCCCCCGGACTCGATCGTCCTGTTCGAGTGCTCGATGTCGGATGCGGTCCCGGTCGCCATGCACTCGAGCTCGCGCGCAGGGGCATTCACGTCCACGGCATCGACATCAGCCAAGAGTTCGTCGACATCGCCAGGGAAGCTGCTCAGCACGAGGACCTGGCAACGTACGCAACATTCGAACGTCTCGATGCACGCCACCTCGCCGCTGACGTGCCGGCCGGATCGGCCGATGCGGTGATGTGCCTCTGCCAGGGAGCCTTCGGTCTGATGACATCCAATGGCGAGGACATGGATGTCCTCACGGCGATTCGTCACTGTCTGCGACCCGGTGGAAGGTTTGCACTGTCGGCGTTCAACGCCTATTTCGCAGTGAAGTATCACGAAAAAGCGGCGTTCGATGCCGATACCGGTGTCTCCCACGAACTGACGGAAGTGCGCAATCCGACCGGCGAGGTGAAAACCGTCGATCTGTGGACCGGCTGCTACACGCCCCGCGAACTACGGCTACTTCTCGGGGCGAGTGGATTCCATGTCGACGACATCTCGTCGGTCGATCCCGGTTCCTATGGTCCGATGGCTCCAACTGTCGAATCGTCGGAATTCTTGGTGCTGGCAACTGCCGTTTGAGCCTCATTCTGTGGCTGAACCTGATTCTCTGGTCCGAATCGCCCGTCCAGTCAGCGGGGGAAGCCTGGTCGGGCGATGGTAACTTTGAAGGGCTTGCGGGCATTCCGAACTCCGGTTCGGACCATCGCAAGAGTTCCTGTCCACAGTGGTCCATCTCGGACCCATCGAAAGCGATCAATCCCTTGTCCGACACTCTCACCTCCTCCACGTCCGCTTCCTCAGCAATGGGGACCTTCGACTCCGAAGGCAATTACATCCCGCGCAAGGTCACCGAAAACGACTTGCCCGGCTCGTTCGCTGATGCGATCGAGGGGACGATGGTCGAAGTCGAAGACGGCCAAGTCGTGACTGGTGTCGTCGTCAAGATCGACCGCGATGAAGTCCTTCTCGACATCGGCTATAAGAGCGAAGGTGTCATTCCGTCGCGGGAACTGAGTATCCGCAACGACGTCGATCCGGGTGAGATCGTCAAGCTCGGCGAGCAGGTCGAGGCACTCGTTCTCACCAAGGAGGACAAGGAAGGTCGCCTCATTCTCTCCAAGAAGCGCGCTCAGTACGAGCGAGCCTGGGGAACGATCGAGAAGAAGAAGGAGGCCGACGAAATGGTCGAAGGCCTCGTCATCGAAGTGGTGAAGGGTGGTCTGATCGTCGACATCGGATTGCGCGGATTCCTGCCCGCCTCTCTCGTCGAACTTCGTCGAGTCCGCGACCTTGCTCCGTACATCGGAAAGGTGCTGCAGGCCAAGATCATCGAACTCGACAAGAATCGCAACAACGTGGTTCTGTCACGACGCGCGTACCTCGAAGAGTCGCAGAAGGAAGCTCGCGACGGCTTCCTGTCGAACCTCAAGGTCGGCGACGTGCGCGAGGGTGTCGTGTCGAGTGTCGTGGCATTCGGAGCTTTCGTCGATCTCGGTGGCATGGACGGTCTCATCCACGTCAGCGAACTCTCGTGGAACCATGTCGATCATCCGAATTCAGTCGTGGCAATTGGCGATCGCGTCACCGTCAAGGTGCTCGACATCGATTACGACCGTGAGCGCATCAGCCTGTCGCGTAAGCAGACCGAGAAGGATCCTTGGGAAGTGTTCGCCTCGGGTCACGAGGTCGGCCAACTCGTCTACGGTCGAGTGACCAAGCTCGTTCCATTCGGTGGATTCGTCCAAGTCGGAGAGGGCATCGAAGGCCTCGTTCACATCTCGGAAATGAGCACTCAGCACGTCGAGGCTCCCGAGCAAGTTGTGACGCCCGGAGAAGAGCTCTGGGTCAAGATCATCGATCTCGACTTGGCACGCCGTCGAATCAGCCTCAGTATCAAGCAGGCTGCCGAGGGTGGCGAGTTGGCAGAGGAGTACCGCAAGCACTTCGAAATCGACGAGCACGGCAACTGGACTGCTGGCGCCGACGACGCATCGCGTGAAGCTACGTGGGCCGAGTACTACAGCGACGGCACCCAGGTCGAGGGCGCCCCAGCAGAGGAAGCCCCAGCCGAAGAAGCCTGATCTTGGACACGGATCTCAGTGCGGTCAGTCCGCTCTGAGATCCACGAGTCCGAGACGCAGCCCGCGAACAACAGCATCGGTTCTGTTTGTTGCACCCAATTTCGAGTAGACGGCTGACAGATGGTGTTTGACCGTCTTTTCGCTGATGTACATGCGCTGCGCCATTGTCGCGGTGTCCATTCCATCGACTGCGAGTTGCAGAATCTCGATCTCTCGCCGCGAGAGACCTGGGCTGTCTCTCGTCGTGGGGATTGTCGACAGTTGTGTGGGCTTCTCGCAGCCCGTCGTCGTTGCAGACGACGTGAGAAGGGTCGAGTCGCCTCGGCTCGCTGCCGCGATCACATCGACAGTCTGTGCGAGCGAGACGTGTCGCCCGATGACGGCCACTGCTCCAGCTGCGAGTAGCGGTGATGCAGTGCTTTCGTCTTGGCAATCGTCGATGACAACGATCCTCGTACTCGGGTCCGCAGTGACGAGAGATCGAGTGAGGTGTCGACCTCGACGAGGTAAGGCCCAGGAGCAGATCACCACGAGATCGCAACCTCGGTGTGATCCGACGACGGTCTCGAAAGTCGCGTCAGCGGAACGCACCACGTCGATGCCGTGCGCGGTCAATGCGGCTGAGATCAGATCGGCGATGAGGTCGTGTGCGGTGACAACGCAGACTCGGCACCGAATGTCGACTGAGGTAACGAGTGGAGGATCGATCATGGAGTTTCGAGAGGGCATGATCGGCAATTGTCGGATGAATCGCGGTCGAGCGGGCCAACATTCGTTCAAGAACTCCCGAGACAGCCGATCGAATTCGTCATGGTGAATCTCGATGGATCCGTGCCATCTAGGGTGGAGGCGTGATTCTTGTCGGATTGACGGGTGGAATCGGCTCTGGGAAGTCGACGGTCTCGGACCTGCTTGCGGCGCGAGGTGCCGTGATCATCGATGCCGATGCGATCGTGCGTGAGATCCAGGAACCGGGCTCGCCGGTCATCGATCAACTTGTCGAAACGTTCGGTTCCTCCGTGGTGGATACCAGCGGCGCACTCGACCGTCAGGCAATGGCCAACATCGTGTTCACGGATCCGGAAGCCTTGAAGAAGTTGAATGCGATCGTTCACCCGGCTGTGGGAGCGGAGATGAACCGCCGAGTCATCGCGCAACGTGAGACTCACAACGTGGTCATTCTCGACATTCCACTCCTGACCGAGAATCCGCGTGAGGGTTTGCAGGGTCGAATCGTGGTCGACGTTCCCGAGGAACTCCAGATCGCACGCCTCGTCGAATTTCGCGGCTTTTCCGAGGATGATGCTCGTGCACGCATGAGTCGCCAGGCGACTCGTGAGGAGAGACTCTCCAAAGCCGATTTCGTCGTTGACAACAGCGGTAGCCGTGACGATCTCGAGGTCCAGATCGATGCGTTGTGGGCGTGGCTGACGTCGCTGCCGCAATTGCCGCCGGATTTCGAGCCGGTACCGCCGAAGCGAACCGCCTCGGAAGATTCCTGATCCACCTGACGGAACACATGTTCGACCATACCGCTGCTCGGCGGTAGCCTCGAATCATGACATCGCAAGTGGAGCCCTTCCTCGGCGGCGCATCACCGCCGAGTATCGGTGCCCAGTCGTCGATTCCCTTTCGAGTCGTGTCGGAGTATTCACCAGCCGGTGACCAGCCGAAGGCGATTGCAGAACTGTCGAAGGGCATCGAAGACGGCTTGCGCTACCAGACGTTGCTCGGAATCACTGGGTCGGGAAAGAGCGCGACGATCGCATGGACGATCGAAAAGACCCAGAGGCCGACACTGATTCTTGCCCCGAACAAGAGCCTTGCCGCTCAGCTGGCGCAAGAAATGATGGAGTTCTTCCCTGACAATCGAGTCGAGTACTTCGTCAGTTACTACGACTATTACCAGCCGGAGGCATACATTGCCGCGTCGGACACGTTCATCGAAAAGGATTCGTCCATCAACGATGAAATCGATCGACTGCGCCATTCCGCCACAGCGGCACTTCTGACTCGGCGCGACACGATTGTCGTTGCTTCTGTTTCGTGTATCTACGGAATGGGAGACCCTGACGAGTACCGCGGTCAGCTCCTGGAGTTGCACACAGGAGTCGACTACGACATGCGTAGCATCCTGCGGCGGCTCGTCGACCTCCAATTCGATCGCAACGACATGACGCTCGGTCGCGGAAACTTTCGCGTTCGAGGAGACACAATCGAGATTCACCCTGCCTACGAAGAGTCCGTGCTGCGCGTCGAAATGTTCGGCGACACAGTTGAACGTCTGACCATGATCGACACAGTGACAGGTGAGACCCTCAAGGAACTTCGCGAGGTCGTCGTGTTTCCGGCAACTCACTACGTTGCAGGTCTCGACAGAATGCGTCGCGCCATCACTGGAATCGAGAGTGAACTGCAGGAGCGCTTGGCCTACTTCGAGTCGGAAGGCAAACTTCTCGAAGCGCAGAGACTGCGAATGCGAACTCAGTACGACCTCGAGATGATGTCCGAAGTGGGGTATTGCAACGGCATCGAGAACTACTCCATGCACATCGATGGTCGAGTGCCAGGTCAGCCGCCGTTCACTCTGCTCGACTACTTCCCGGACGACTACCTGCTTGTCATCGACGAGAGCCATGTTGCCGTTCCTCAACTGCACGGACAGTTCGCAGGCGACCGGAGTCGTAAGGACATTTTGGTCGAACACGGATTTCGGCTGCCGAGCGCCCGCGACAACCGACCATTGCAGTTCGACGAAGTCATGGAGCGTGTCCACCAGTGCATCTTCCTGTCGGCAACGCCCAGCCCGTACGAAATGGGGATTTCGGACAAGGTGGTCGAGCAGATCGTCCGACCCACCGGACTCGTCGATCCGGAAGTCATCGTCAAGCCGACGAAAGGCCAGATCGACGATCTGATCGAACAGGTCAACGAACGGGTTCTCAAAGGAGACAGAGTCCTCGTCACCACGTTGACCAAGAAGATGGCCGAGGACCTCACCGAGTATCTGCTGGAGCAGGGAATGCGAGTGAGGTACCTCCACAGCAACATCGACACGATTCAGAGAATCGAAATCATCCGCTCTCTGCGCCTCGGTGAATTCGACGTTCTCGTCGGAATCAATTTGTTGCGTGAGGGACTGGACTTGCCGGAGGTGAGCCTTGTCGCCATCCTCGATGCCGACAAGGAGGGCTTCCTGCGCAGTCAGACAGCGTTGATCCAGATGATCGGTCGAGCAGCGCGAAATGTCGATGGGCAAGTGGTGATGTATGCCGACACAGTGACCCCGTCGATGCAGAATGCGATTTCGGAGACGAACCGCCGCCGTCAGCTCCAGGTCGCCTACAACCTGGAACACGGAATCAACCCACAGACGATCCGCAAGGCCGTCGGCGACATCTTGTCGATTCTTCGCCCGGACGGAGATGGAACGGCTCCTGTGCCGAACAAGGACCGTCGACGACAGAAGGAGAAGAGTCGGATCCAGACGGAGTTGAAGACGTTGCCCCAACAGGAGATCGCTCGTCTCGTTCTCACGCTGGAAGAAGAGATGCACGAGGCAGCTGCGGATCTGAAGTTCGAGTACGCAGCTCGACTCCGTGACGAAATCAACGAACTTCGACGGGAATTGCGCGATGCGGGTTGACGCCCGTCTGGCGCCTGCTCACTAGCCTTCGACTATGTCCGATCGTCTCGTCGTCCGCGGAGCGCGCGAACACAACCTGAAGAACATCAGCGTGGATCTGCCGCGCGACAAGATGATCGTCTTCACCGGGTTGTCCGGATCGGGTAAGTCGTCGCTGGCGTTCGACACGATCTACGCCGAAGGCCAACGTCGGTATGTCGAGTCGCTGAGCGCTTACGCACGGCAATTCCTCGGGCAGATGGACAAGCCCGATGTCGATGTGATCGAGGGTCTCTCGCCGGCGATCTCGATCGACCAGAAGTCAGCGAGTCGAAATCCGCGGTCAACCGTTGGAACGATCACCGAGGTCTACGACTATCTACGCCTGCTGTACGCGCGAATCGGTGTTCAGCACTGTCCGAAAGACGGAATGCGCCTGTCGCGCCAGACGCCTCAGCAGATCGTCGATCGAGTCCTCACATTGGCTGAAGGAACTCGTTTTCAAGTTCTTGCGCCGGTTGTGCGAAGTCGAAAGGGCAACTACGACACGCTTCTCAACGACCTCGCAGGACAGGGATTCGTTCGAGCTCGTGTCGATGGCGAACTCGTCGATATTGCCGAGTTTCTCGGCCGAGAGGAGAAACTTGCCCGCTACGAGCAGCACTCGATCGACATTGTGATCGATCGCCTCGTGCGAAAGGACGGAATCGAGCGTCGATTGACCGACAGCCTCGAGACAGCTTTGAAGCTTGCCGAGGGCGTGGCGATGATCGAGATCGTTGGACGGGAGGACGAGGACAACGAGTCCTTGACGTTCAGCCAACATCTGGCATGCCCGACATGTGGCATCTCCTACGATGAGCCAGCTCCGCGAAACTTTTCGTTCAACTCTCCATTTGGTGCTTGTGAGACGTGTGATGGGTTGGGTACCACGTTCGAGGTCGATCCGGAACTCGTCATCCCCGATCCGGATCTGGCGTTGTCCGAAGGGGCGATTGCCCCGTGGCGAAGTGCAACAACTGGCTTCTTCACTCGAGTTCTCGAGTCAGTCGCAGTCGACAACAACATCGATCTCGACAAGCCGTGGGGGAAGCTTTCTGCAAAAGCCCAGAAGATCGTGCTGTATGGCCTTCCGGGAAATCTCACGGTCAAGTTCAAGAATCGTTACGGGCGAGCGCGGCAGTTCAACACGTCGTTCGAGGGGATCATCCCGTGGATCAAGCGTCGTCACGAGAGCGCCGAGAGCGACTGGAGCCGAGAGCAATACGAGAGCTACATGCGACTCGTTCCGTGCACAGCGTGTCAAGGCGCGCGCCTCAAGCCTGCGACTCTCGCCGTCACGATCAATGACAAGAACATCTCCGAAGTCTGTGACCTTCCGATCGGAGAGTCTTCGAAGTTTCTCGCCGAACTCGAATTGAGCGACCGGGATCGCATGATCGCCGAGCGCGTCGTGAAGGAGATCAACGCTCGGCTCGGTTTTCTTCTCGATGTCGGACTGGACTACTTGAGTCTGTCGAGGTCGGCGGGAACCCTTGCAGGTGGAGAGGCCCAGCGCATCAGGCTCGCAAGCCAGATCGGCTCCGGTCTTGTCGGCACGCTGTACGTTCTCGACGAACCATCGATCGGCTTGCATCAGCGAGACAATCGACGGCTCATCGACACGTTGCTCCGGCTTCGCGACCTGGGGAATACGGTGCTCGTTGTCGAACACGACGAGGAGACCATTCGCGAATGCGACTGGATCGTGGATATCGGACCTGGTGCGGGAGAGCACGGCGGCGAAGTGGTCTACAGCGGGCCGGTTGCCGGGATCGTCAAGTCGAAGGAATCGGTCACCGGCCAGTATCTGTCGGGCAAGAAATCGGTTCCTGTACCTCAGCAACGCCGGTCTCCGGGTGAGGAATGGCTGGAGATCATCGGTGCCCGCGAACACAATCTGCGAGACATCACAGCGCGCATTCCACTCGGTTGTTTCGTCGCAGTCACAGGCGTCTCGGGCAGCGGGAAGAGCACACTGGTGCGTGACATCTTGTTGCCCGTTCTGATGCAGAAGATCTACAAGTCGAAGGAAGCCCCCGGAAAGCACAAGTCCGTCAAGGGCGTCGAACATCTCGACAAGATCATCGATATGGATCAGTCGCCGATCGGTCGGACTCCGAGATCCAACCCCGCCACCTACACAGGTGTCTTCGACAACATTCGCAAACTCTTCGCCACGACTTCTGAGGCAAAGGTGCGCGGCTACATGCCTGGTCGCTTCTCGTTCAATGTTTCGGGTGGACGCTGCGAGGCTTGTTCGGGGGACGGCACAATCAAGATCGAGATGCATTTCCTCCCTGATGTGTACGTGCCATGCGAAGTGTGCCACGGCGCGCGGTACAACAGGGACACGCTCGACATCACATTCAAGGGAAAGAACATCGCTGATGTTCTCAACATGCCGATAGCCGAGGCGGTGGAGTTCTTCTCCAATCAGCCAGCAATTGCACGACACATGCAAACTCTTGTCGATGTGGGTCTCGGCTACGTGCGGCTCGGTCAATCGGCTCCGACTCTGTCCGGTGGTGAGGCCCAAAGAGTGAAACTGGCAGCAGAGCTCGCGAAGCGCAGCACCGGTCACACGATCTACCTCCTCGATGAACCGACGACTGGACTTCATTTCGAGGATGTTCGCCGCCTGCTCACCGTGCTTTCGCGTCTCGTCGATCAGGGCAACACCGTCCTCGT
>JBJTGN010000367.1:0-12150 GCA_046093905.1 Actinomycetota bacterium | reverse complement strand
CCTCGAACTTCTTGATGAGGTCGATCTCCTGACCGCCGATGAAGCCGATCTTGCCGGTCTCGCTCTTGAGAGCGGCGGCGGCACCGACGAGGAATGAGCCCTGCTCTTCAGCGAAGATCAAGCTCTTCACATTGTCGGCTTCGACAACGGAGTCGACGATTCCGAACGAGATGTCCGGGTTGGCGGCAGCAACTTCGCCCATCGGGTCGGTGAACATGAATCCGACACCAACGATGACTTCCATGCCGTCGGCGGCGAGCAATTCGAGATTGGCCTTGCGGTCCTCGTCGACAGTCGCCTCGAGCTCCTTGACTTCGGCGCCCAGCTCACTTGCGGCGCGATCGGCGCCTTCGGCAGCCGAGTCGTTGAAGGTTCCGTCGCCACGACCACCGGTGTCGAAAGCAATACCGGCCTTGATGCCGTCTCCAGCACCACCGCCATCGGAGCTGCCACCGTCGTCTCCGCCGCAGGCGGCCACGACGAGGCTGAGTGCTGCCAGCGATGCTGTCAGCAAACGTGCATTCTTGCGCATGTGTTGTATTCCTCCCCTGAGTCGCCGGGCCCAATTGCTCGGCGAATGGATGCCCAACCCTACACCAGCAGGATTATTGGGTTCGGCCACGATCCTGAATGGCCTGGCGTCGTTCGGCGACGGCATCGGGTGAGAAATGTTGCTTCTGCCACTCGCGTCCGTCCCGGGCCTCGATCGACCAACCCGCTTCTTCTGCATGAATATCGGCGTACGTCTGTCGGATCTGCCGAACTCCGGATTGATCGTTGCCGCAGATGTCCACAGCCAACTGCCGAGTGAACGACATGAGTTCGTCGTGAGCCACGACATGATTGACGAGTCCGAAGTGCAGTGCCTCGTCTGCGGACAGGAAATTTCCCGAGAAACTCATCTCTCGGGCTCGGCGTAGTCCAATTGCTTGGGGAAGGAGCACGGTCAAGCCCCACCCGGGCATCACGCCGACACGACTGTGGGTATCGCCGAACTTTGCCCGTTCCGATGCGATGAGAAAGTCGCAGTTCAGAGCGAGTTCGAGTCCGCCAGTGATCGCAACCCCATTGACGGCACCGATGATCGGCTTGGCGATCGGAGGAATCGGCCCGCGCGATCTGGGAGACGCTGAACTGGCTGACTCGCGTCCAGCAGGTCGGATGTTGCCGGCAGTGGAACCGAGCTCCTTCAGGTCGAGGCCGGCGCAGAACGCGGGGTCCGCCCCTGTGAGAATCACGACGTCGACGTCGTCGGCGTTTCCGGCCTGCTCGATGATCCGGGGGAGCAGGGTGAGCACCTCTGACGACAGGGCATTGCGAGCCTGCGGTCTGTTCAAGGTGATCGTGGCTATGCGCTCTTCGACATCGAGGAGAACGACGCTGTCGGGAGATGTCAGAAGTGTCATTGCTCGACCTCCGGAGGTAGGAACGTGAAATCAAGGTCGGCGATTCGAACGAGCATCGCAGCAATCCATCCACCGAGAGCGCCGAAGTGCTCGTCGAGAACTGAGCTCGCTCCGTCAGCAAGCGACTCCTCCGACAGTTCGTAGAGACCCTCGTAGGTGGCTTCGATCGCATGCTCCGGATGTTCTGCGTCGGTTGCATACGTCGTTTCGACCGTGAGCGCAGCCCGTTCGAGTGTTCCGCTGCCGATACGGGGACTCGAATAAGGAAGTTGACGTCGTATGCCTGCGAGATCGGGTGCCTCGGCGATGCGCTGAACTCGCAGCACGATCTCGATTTCGATCGCTGGGCGTTCCTCGAGTTCCTCCTCGAGGTACCACTTGCGATATGCCGTTTGGCTCCACGAGGGCCAATCGAACGTGATGTGGGCGAGCACTCGCGGTGGTCGGTCCTCGCCGGGGAGACCGTAACTCGTTTCCCAACTCAGGTCACCGAGAAGGACATCGACGTGGAAGTGCTCCTCGAAGGCTTGGCGTTCGAGGAAGGCACTTTCGAAAGCGTCGCGGAGGGCGCTGATGACATCGGTGAAGACGTGATCGAGCATCACGAATGACGTTACAGCCGACCCGATCGGCTTCAGGGCGAATTGATTTCGGGCGAAAGTGCCACAATGGCGTGGTGAACACTTCTGGCACTCCCGATCTCGTGATCGTCGCAATCGAAAGCGGCGTGGCGACACTGACTTTGAACAATCCGAACGAACGCAACACGTTGACCGCCCCCATGGTGGAGCAGATCACGGCAGCGATGGATCGAATCGAGAGTGATCAGGGCGTCGGTGCAATCATCGTCACCGGTGCCCCGCCAGCATTCTGCGCGGGAGCGAATCTCGGGAATCTGCAGAACAGCTCATCGGAAAGTTTGGGTGCGATCTACGAAGGCTTCCTCAGAATTGCCCGCAGCCCCCTGCCGACTCTTGCTGCGGTGAATGGAGCCGCTGTTGGAGCGGGCATGAATCTCGCACTCGGGTGTGATGTGCGGATCGCAGCACGGAGTGCGCGATTCGATACAAGGTTCCTCCAGATCGGTATTCACCCTGGTGGAGGGCACACGTGGATGTTGCGACGAATTGCGGGACCGCAGACCGCGATGGCGGGAGTCATCTTTGGTGAAATCTTCAGTGGAGACGAAGCAGAGAGACTCGGCATCGTTCACAAGTGTGTCGATGACGCGGACCTGATGAAGGTTGCGATGGAGATGGCAACGCGTGCAGCGAGCGCACCTCGCGAACTCGTCATCGAAACGAAGAAGACCATTGGGGCGATGGCCGATGTGTCCGGTCATCCAGAAGCAGTGGAGCGCGAGCTGACTCCACAACTCTGGAGTACTCGTCAACCCTGGTTCGCGGAGAGGATTGCTGCACTTCAGGCCAAGATTTCATCGAAGAAGTAATGGGTGCCCCTTGACACCGCGAGTATTCGGGGTACGGTGCCCTCAAGGGGAGTTCAACGGAACCTGAAAAGGAGGGCCGATGAGCAAGCGCCATCGAAGCGAGGACGGAGTGCCGTTGCCGAGGGCAGAGTTGAGGGCGCATGCCCACAACGAACGCCATCGAGTCAAAGGCGAACTGCACGATCTCGCCACGCAGGTACGCAATGGGCTGGAACCCGATGATGCAGTCGAGCCAGGTGCTGCCTGGAAGCCGACCCACCATCACGATGCAGAGCGTGCGGTGAAGAAGATCGCCGATTCTCGCAAGCAGCGCCACTGGAAGGTGAAAGAGTGGAAGCGGCGCACGGTGATGAGGCAGCAAAGGATTGCTGCGTATCGCAATCTCACTCAAGCGTCGTGATCAGTCGTCGCTGATGTAGTTCGATCACAACCATTGGCGGGCGAAGGCGTCTCGGCGCTGCTCCCACTCCTCGGACGTGATCGCATATCGGACATGGTCCTCCCAGACCCCGTTGATCTCGAGGAAGCGAAGCGACACGCCTTCTTCGCGGATCGAAAGTTTGTCCATGACGCGACGACTGTTGTGATTGCGCGGAACGATGCAGATTTCGAGACGGTGCAAGCCGAGGTCTTCAAACGAATGGCGCATCAGCACCACCACACCTTCAGGGATGTACGAACATCCAGCATGAAGCTCATCGATCCAGTATCCGATGGTCGCTGACATCAACGCTCCGCGGTGAACCATGTTCAAGTTCACTTCGCCTGCGAAGTCACCATCGACGAAGAGCCCGTAGGCATAAGCGACGCCGTTCTGCCTTTCGCGGTCTCGTTGAGAGCAGCGTGAGACGAACGCCTCTCGTTCGTATGTGGGATCTGGAAGGTGGGCGAGTCTTTGCGGTTCCCACACGGTCAGCCAGTCGTGATTGCGGTGTCGCACCTCGGACCACGCCTCGAAGTCGGGTGGGACGAGAGGTCGAAGGAGGACACGGCGACCATAGAGCCGAGTGTTGGCCGGCATCCGGGCGGGGTGGGCGTCGAAATGTCTCATGCTGGGTTTCTCGGTGACGATTCGGACCGCAGTTCACTGCAGATCCCGTCCAAAATATTGCCGCGGGACACGGTGATCGCATCGATCTCGAGTGATCGAAGGACTCCGACGAAGATGCAGCATCCAGCGACGATGATGTCTGCTCGATGAGCAGAGAGTCCGGGATTGTGAATACGGTCGGAGAGACTTTCCGTGGCGAGCGTTCGAAAGACATCTTCTGCAGCAGCCCTGGTGAGTTCGAATCCGTTGGGAACCTGTCCGGCTCCGAGTTCGACGGCAGCGATCGTTCGGATCGTGCCGGAGCATCCGATGAAGCGCGTCGCTCGCTTGAAGTCGGGGACATCTCTGCACGCGTCGGCGACGAGGTCCTGGACATCGGCGATCGCGTTCACCAATTCTTCGGGCCTCGGGGGATCAGACGTCAAATATTTCTCGGTCAACCTGAGGGCGCCGACTTCCAAGCTGCGAACTGCTGTGGGTGAACCATCGCCGACCGCCAACTCGGTGGAACCTCCGCCGATGTCGATGACCAGCGTCTCAGTGGGGAGGTGCCCGACGCGATCGACCGCGCCTATGAATGAAAGTCGACCCTCTTCCGTTCCATCGATCAGATCCACTCTGTGCCCGAGCCGAGGGAGACTCGCTTCGGCGAAGTCGGGAAAATTCGATGCACGACGACACGCGCTCGTGGCAACGGCTCGAACTCTGCGGACTCGATGTTCGTCGATGACGTTGAGATAGGCATCGAGGCAGTCAAGGGTGCGCTCGACAGCGTCGGGATCAAATGCTCCTGATGAGCGAAGCCCGACGCCGAGTCGTGTCGCTGTGGAGAGTCGGACCACTTCGTTCCCGTCGTGATCTGTGATCAGAAGACTCGTCGTGTTGGTGCCGATGTCGACAGCAGCAACGTGTTCGTCGATCGAGCGGATGTTCGTGGATGAATCGATGAACGACATGATCGCGTGTGATTCCTCAGTCCGGCAGATTCGACTCGGCCCAACGGCCGACTGGGTCGTCTCCGCCCGCCAGGTGCCAGGCGAAATGGGCGTGGAGACACTTGACTCCGGTTCGAGTGCCTGCGACGCCGCCAGATGGTTGCGGTCCGGATCGTGACGTGTCGATGAACGCGTCTCTCAACGCGCTGTAGCGGCGGTGCGCATCTTCGATGTCGTCACGGGGAACTTCGGCTTGCGCCCGTCGAACCCCTCCTTCGGCTTCGAGTGTGCTCACGCGACGATTCAGATCGGGGTCGCACAACCAGAACAGCGTGGGCATCGGCGTTCCGTCATGAAGAAACGGAGAATTCCGGATCACGATCGGCGCACCAGTCGAGTCACGTACGACGACAACGAATTCGCCACTCGGTTGGCGCCCGAGGAGGCGAGCAACTGCCGTGAGGTCCGACTCGAGAGACTGTTGTTCGGGCAAGGGCGGGTCAGCGTCGACGGCGGAGCAGCCACAACAGCACAATGAAGCCGACAAGAACCGGCGCGAGGCGCTTGAGCATGGCAGTCCCTGCGACTTCTTGAAGATTCAAGGGTTCTGCGGCAGGTCCCTCGATCTTTCGAACCGTTGGCTCCCTCTGGGAAGTGGTGTCGGACGTGGATGCCGCTGTCGGCTCTGCCTCGGTCTTCGGAGCCGGTGCTCCACCTTCGGCGTCGATCAGGGCATTCAAATTGTCGGCGAATTGCGCAATCAGCTTCTCGCTGATGTCCGCGAGGGCACCGCGTCCGAATTGGGCGACCTTGCCGGTGATCGCCAGATCGGTGACAACCGTGCACATCGTCGATGCAGGAGTCACCGACGTCAATTCTGCGGTGATCGTCGCCGAGGCATTTCCCTTGCCGCCGGTGTCTCGCCCGGAAGCCTTCAGGGTTGCCTTGTAGTTCGCGTCATCGCGCTCGGAGAATTGAGCCTCACCTTTGAACTGAGCAACGATCGGTCCGACCTTGATCTTCACGACGCCCTTGTACACATCGCCGTGTACTTCTTGCAGCTGTGCTCCGGGAAGGCAGGGAGCGATCCGCTCGAGGTCGGTGAGGATCTGCCACGTCTCAGCCATCGGCTGGTTGACGGTGAACGAGTGTTTCAAGTCCATTGCTCGAGATCCTCCTGAGTGTCGATATCTGTCGCCGAACCAGGGCAATCTACTTGTGAAACCTTGTCTGGACGCATGAGAATCAGGTCTCTCGCACCGAAGTCGCCCTCTGCGGGGAGTTCTTTCCACACAGATCGGTCCAACTTGACCGGATGGCCGCGTCGACCTGCATATGAAGCAATGGCGATCGGCGATTCCGCTGCGGCGACACGCCGCCAGGCTTCGGGTTCGATGAACGGCTGATCCCCGAGTCCGACTACGACCGCGTCGGCTCCCAATGTTCGAGCTGCATCGATCCCGACTTGCAGTGAGCTCGCCTGTCCCTGAGACCACCGTCCGTTGTGAACGAGTAGGAGACGTGAGTCTGTGATCAGGGCATCGGGCAACGATGCCGCTCCGGTGACAACGATGACTTTCGAGAACCCGGCAGTGAGAACATTCGACAACGACGATCCGATGACCGTCGATCCACCAAGGGGAGCGAGAAGTTTGTGGACATCTCCAGAGAAGCGCGAACCTGCTCCGGCTGCCAGAACGATTGCGACGATGGAGTTCGCTATGTCACCACGGGGGTCGTCAGCGCGATCGGTTTCAGCCATCAGTGTTTGGAACGTTGAACAACGTGGTGGTGACGATGTCGTCGACGAAGACAGCATTGATCATGAGATCGGCCGTCTCGAGGGACGCAAGGATGCCCAGTTCAGCGAAGACGCAGTAGCTCTTCTTCTGCTGGGTGCCGTTTCCGTCGATCACAGGGATGTCGACGCACGTGGCGGGACGCTCGGCAATTGTTTCCTCACGCGTTGTCGAACCTCCTGACGCCACTTCGGCATCGCGTCGAAGGCGATCGATCGCTGCTTCGCGGAATACCCGCGAATTCAATTGAAGGTGTGACACTCTGGTCTCATCGATCCCCGAGGCACATTCGCTGATCGACAAGGACTCTTCGGACCATCTGCATGTGACGGCACTGTCGTTCAAGGGCATGACGAAGAGAACAGTGTCGATCAGAATTGCAGTGCCGCGAGATGGATCGAAGACGACCTCAGCAGACGATGCAATGGAGCCGTAACGCGTCGTGACGTCGTAAGTCACTGAGAATGGGGCGGCGGAACTCGTCGACAGCACATCGATCAGAGTCGAGATCGCCGGATCTGTGATCGGTGCCGCAGATGTGGTCGGACCGAGAGTGGGTCGTGGTCCTGTCACGCATGCTGACGCAAGGGCGGCGGTGGCGATGAGGACGCCGAGCAGAAGTGCCCGCGCGCGCGCCGGACTGCTCGCGGGGTAGTCGTGGACACCCGTTGTCCGCACATGATTCGTTTGCACATTGTCAGGCATTCGCACAGGGGCAGGCTACGGCGAAGAGACTCGGTCCGGTTGGCGAACCTCTAGCGTGGTGCGAGTGATCGAACTCGATGCATCGACTTTTCTTCTCCAGTGGTCGGTTGGAGGAATATTCGGCTGTTGGTACACGACCCAAAGTCGTGAAGTTGGCCTTGGGTACGGCTGGTTGCTGCGAATCGTTTTCGGGACCTTGTCGATCGCCGGAGTGTTCATCGGATGGGCGTCCGATGAGGGCGGATCTGCCGTCACATTGCGAAATGCCTTTGCGTCAGTCATGGTTGGCGCGATTCTCGTGGCGCTCGGAGCGAGTGTCGTTCGACGCAGGCTCGTCGGCGGATCGGATGGAAAAGGCTTCGATCCGCGTCTCGATCTCGTCGCAGTCGCGCCTGGGCTCATCGGACTCGTCGCGGCCGCAGTATCGGCGGGTGGAAATGATGCGTTGGCCATTGCCCGCCTCGTCGTAGGAGCGGCGTTTCTCGGTTTCGTGACGGATGCAATGTTGCTCGGTCACTGGTATCTGGTTCAGCCGGGCCTGCCGAGACGGCATGTGAACGACGTCGTTCGAGTCTTCTTGTACGTCTGGCCGTTGGAAGTCGTTGTGATGTTGATTCCAACAGGAATGATCAGTGTGTTGACCGGAGCTGTCGATGACGGCTGGGGTGGAACTCTTGGTTGGTTCTGGGTTGCGTGTGCGGTGACTACCGGAGTTCTCGGTGTCACGACGACACGAGCTCTCAAGGAGCCGTCGTACTCTGCGGTCATGGCTGCCACCGGACTCATGTACCTCGCGATCCTGACGGCCTTCGGGACCGACTTGGTTGCCCGAGCAACTCTGTCCTGACTGTCATCACTCACGGCGACCGTCGGTGTCGCCGAGATCTCTCGACGAGGGCCCATTGGATCGAGTCTGTTCTGAACACTGCACTCGAAGTCAGGGTTCGACGACCATCGCCGACGACAACTTCGATCGAGACGAGAGAACTGGAGCGATCGGGCAGGTCGACACCGATGGTGAAGTCTTCGATTCCGCCAGTTGGCGCGAGCGGGAGTGACGTGTTCAGTCGAGCCGCGACAACACCTCCGGTCATTGCCACGCGGTAGGTGGATGTCGTACTCGTTACGCGAAGTCCACCGTGGGGCACGAAGACCTGCCCCTCGATGATGACCCGATTCGTGGCGACATTCGATCCGTTGAGTCGAACATCGACTGCGAAGGCAGTTTCCGGAACGAGTGTCGAAGACTTGTACGAGACTGGAGATGAGCTTTCCGGAGGCACGACAGTGTGTGCGGACGCGAGTTGGAGCGAACCGTCGTCCGTGCGGACGAGATCGGCTGGTACGGCAATCGTTGCCGTCGATGTGCCAAAGCTCACGGTGCGTACCGAGGTTGCTTCTTCATCGTTGGGAGCATTGATGAGCAGCGACGATTCCTGGACGATGAGACGAGCAGCTGACCCAAAGAGCAACGAGACGCCTCGCCCGGAAATTTCGTGTTCGCGCGGTGACCGACCTTCTCGCGCTGCATCAGCATCGGTCGTGCAGCCTTGATGCGGACCTTGACCCATGACAACACGTGCACCATTGCTGATTGCGAGTGTCCTCTCGAAGTAGTACACGCCCGAAACGAAGTAGTGCGTGCCCCCACTCAGGAGCAAGCTCGTCGTGCCGAGGTAACGACCCGGAAAGTAGATCGAGCAACTTCCGATCGCTGCCTGACTTCCGGGTCGTTGGTAGAGCGGAATCGGAGGCAGCGGTGGATACGTCAGGACTCCATGCATCGAGTTCGAATCACCTGGTTCGATGTCGATCGAGTGACGTGATGCGAAGTCGCTCCACGACGCGGTCAATGGCGACCAGGTGCGAGGGGGTTCGTCGGCTGCACGCAATCTTTCGTCGGGTAAGTAGAGAACCTGAGGGTTGGAGAGCGAACCGGATTGGAGAACAATCGAGCCGTTCACGACTTGTTCGATGCCTGTCACCCAGGTGGGAAGAGTTTGGGTTCCGACAGTCGATCCATTAAGGGTCGTGACAAGACCAGCTTTGGGTATCGGCAGTTCCTGTCCCACCGTCGAGCATCTGATCGCTACATCGAGACCTGTCGAAACCCGAATGGCTGTCGGGCACATCGTCGATGGGTCGCCTCCGCGAAGTTCGAGGATCGACGATGCTGCGGTCAACGTCGAACTGCCAACTCCTTCGAGTTCGATTCGTTGCTGCTGTGTCGTTTGAGTGCGGATCATTGCCACGGCATACGACGTGAGAGCCGAGAGCGCGACGCCACCGATCAGAACGGTGACGAGTGCAAGAACGACAACAGAGCCTTTGTCGATCTCCATGTCGGCGGTTCTCGTCATGACACGGCTTCCGCTGTGAGAAGGCACGTCACAGCACTTCTTGGGGGAGCGGGAACGAGGATCGACTGCGCTCCGCTCGAATCGACGACAGTCTGAATGGAGAGGGTGACTCCGGACGATGTGCACGAAGCTGAATGGTGGCGATATCCCGCGCGCGAGCTCTGAGTGATGGTGATTGTTCGTGCTTGCGCTGAATCTCCAGCACCGATGTCGACAGTCACCGAGGGTTGGCTCGGCTTCACAGCAGTTCTCCGGGTGAACGTCGGATTCGATGCGGTGACGTCGAATTCCCAAGTATCAGTTGGTGAACTGGACACTCCTGAGACGAGTACGCGCTGCTGAAGGGTGACGGTTCCTGCGCACCTCCAACTTCCGATCAGACCGAGAATGTCCTCGAGGCGTGAGAAGCCAGTCTCTGGAGGTTGCGTGAATGTTCGAGAGCGATCGAGTGGAGAGATGGCAGTCGTCCCTTCCCACGCCAACTGCCCGAACACCTGTGTCAGATGAGACATGGATGTGCTGTTCGCTCCGGAGCCGAGAAGGATGCCCATGAGCGTTGCGCCGGTGCCGCGGGCGTACTCGGCAGCGGTGACAGCACGCGTCAGGTCGGCTTCATGGAACGTCGTGTCGGTGTCGCTGGTCGTGTTGGTTCGATTTCGGTTCGGTGAGCCATCAGTGATGAAGATGATCAGGTCAGGGACTTGGGCCAATACGGTTCCCGTATCGCGTCTCGATGCTTGCCAGATCCCGTCTTCCCAGTTGCGACCGTTACGCCAACTCGTCGACGTCGTCGACAGTGTCGACAGGCGGCTCAAGAGAGTCGAGATCGATGTCGGCGAGCTGAACATGTCGACATAGGTTCCGATGGCGATATCGGGGTAGAAGCTGTACGCAGACCTGTCGAAGGCGATGACGCGGAGGTGAGTTGGGGTGCCCCGCAGGGACTCGACGAACTTGGTGAGACCTGTCGTCACGGTCGATGCAGCCCCGAGGGACCATATCGTCGATGCCGTGTTGACGACGATTGTGATCGAACCCCCACATCGGAATGTCGGTGTGGGCTCGACGGGCGGTTCGGTGACAGGGGTCGGCGCATCGGCGAGAAGGCGGTAGGTCCCCGTTGTCGTCGTTCGATCTCCTGATGAGAAGTAAATGTCCATCGTCGTCTCGTACGCAGAAGGCTCTTCGGATCGATACAGAGTGATGGCATGCGATGGCGATGTACCCGGCTGCCATCCACCTGGAGGATTCTCGAGATGAGAGGACACCGTGATTCGAGTTGCCTGAGCAGGTGGAGTGGATTCGTCTGCGAGTTCGAAACGAATCAAGTGCCACTCGCCTTCGACGTCGACGTACCGGTACGACACGAGCGAAGTGTCGGCGTTGTTCGCCGCCCCAGATCGAAGAGTGACAACGTTCGTCCCAGGTAGCTGGCCCAATGCTGCGGGAGAAACGTCGACGTCGGAAAAGCGCGCGAGGTCCAATGGAATCAGGTCCTGAATGCGTCCAAGCTCTCGTGCGATATCGAGATTGTTCGAGGCGACGCGGGACATCGGAGCGATCGAAGTCGAGGCCATTGCGAGCGCGCCCGAAGAGATGCCGAGAAGACTCGCGGCAATCAGGATCTCGATCATCGATGAACCGCGGTCGTTCTCAGATCTGTGGACCATGGACCTTCACAAATGTTGCCGACGTCGACGATTGGCTGGAGTCGGGAATCGACACAGTGATTCGCTGAAGTGCGAATCGATCCGTCAGATCAGGAGTGGTCGAGCACTCGTTGGCAGAAAGGCTCGACAGCGAGAGCCATTGAGACGAGGCCCTGTTCCAATATTCGTAGTTGGTGACAACGGCAGCGGGTCGCCGTTGGTCGAGCGTTCGCGCGTCGTCGAAAGCCTGAACGTATCCGAGGTCGATGTGCGGGCAGGGCGAGTACTCCGACGTGCGGAGCATTTCGCCGATCTCGACGAGATGCACTCGAGTGACGGAACGTTGTCGTACCTCGGCTGCAACTCGGGTACTGGTCCACGATGCATCGACTACCCCGACGACGATGAGACCGAGCAGCGATATTCCGACGATTGCCTCGATGAGAGTCGAACCCGAGTCGTTTCCACTCGCGAACTGAGTGACCATGGTGCTTCTATCGGCGGGACGCGCGGCGTCCGCCAGCAAGACGCGGTCAAGATGGCGAGTTCGGTGCGACCATCGGCCAAGGTCTCGACCGCTCGACATCGAGGGCGATGTCGAGAAGCAATTGCTCGGAGAAATGCCGACCGACGACCTGGATCGACACAGGAAGACCATCGATCGTGCCCGAAGGAACGGCGATCGCCGGATTGCCGTGGATGTTGGCAGGAAAAGTCAGTCGACCGTTGTTGGCAGCGCCTGCTTCGATCCCACCGAAGACTCCGGGGAGTGGTCCGTCGGCTTCGAATGCAATG
>JBJTGN010000366.1:0-8990 GCA_046093905.1 Actinomycetota bacterium | reverse complement strand
CCTTTGAGTGGACCCAACGTTTCCTGTTTGGCGTAGTCCCGAACGAGATCGATGACCTCACCGATGCTCGCCGAACTCTGCTTCTCCACTGGCTGCACCTTCTTGATTGCGTCGTCAGCCACCCCCATTTTCTAGCAGGCAAACGGTCTTCTGCCACGGTGGCCTCTGTCTAATCGGTCTGGGGATCACCGAAACGGGCCAGATCTTCGAGATGGCGGAGAATCTCTTTCATCACGCTGCGTTGAGCGTGTATCGAGTCCGCTTCCAGAAGTATCTGCAGATCGAGGGCTCCAATGGGCAGCATCGTGGCAAGGGTGAACAGCCTCTGATCGATCGGAACGTGCCGTAACGCGTCGGAGTCGAGGAGACTTTCGAGGTCCACCATCGATGCGTCGATTCCTCTTTCGATGGACGGCGACGGAGTTGGCCACTTTTGAACGACAGCGCGTGGATACGGATTGTCGTCGAGCCACTGCAGAACACGAAGACGATCCGTTCCGATCGCAAGAACACTGAACTGTTCGGGTGCGAATTCCTCGACTCTGATGACAGACACCAGTGTCCCGATGTCTCTGCGAACGTCCCCTCCGCCAACCTCACTTCCCCGATCGATGAGCACCACTCCGAACTGTGGTTCAGGGCTGCTCATGAGGTCCTGCAGCATCGAGACATACCTCGGTTCGAAGATCCGTAACGGTAGAACTTCCCCTGGCATGCATGGTCTTCCGAGAGGGAACATCGCCAACGGTGCTTCAGAAGTGTCGGTCATCGCAGTCTCTGCTCGTGGGCTCTGCTTCGATCGAAGGGGAGCGCGTCATGAACCGGCCTGCGTCGCAAGTGCAGGTAGTGGCTGCACCGCTTGAGCAGATGGTCCTGTCGAATAGGCGGCAAGCGCGTCTGCGAGGAACTTCTCCCAGATCGGTCGGAATCCTTCTTCTTCACTCACCCCAGCTCCTTCGAGGAGAATCGCAATTCGGATCATTGATCCGCTCGGAGTCGGGAGAAAGCCGACGAGTCCCTTGACCCCTGTCAATGAGCCGGTCTTTGCAAACAACTTGCCCTGCAGATCAGTGCCTCCGAAGTAACCGACCAATGTGCCACTCTTGCCCGCGAGTGGTAGTCGCTTCACAATTTCGTCGTTGGTGCTGAAACGTTCGAGCACTTGGAGAAATGCTGCGCAGGTGATCTTGTTCTCGCGCGACAGACCGGAACCATCCACGATGACGAACTGCGTCAGATCGATACCCCATGCCCGCATCCTCTCTTCGACAACCGAGATGCCTGAAGCTCGTGATCCATTCCCGCGTGCTCGAAAGCCGATTTCCTTCAAGAGCATTTCCGCTGTGTTGTTGTCACTGGTCAGGAGCATCTCACCGACGATGTCGATCAGCGGAGCTGATGTCACCGAAGCAATCGTCGCTGTTCCTGCTGGAGTCTGCCCCGAGGTTGCGGCACCTGCGATGGTGACACCACGTTCCAGGAGAAGACGTCCGAATTCGCTCGCAGCTCCGATTGCTGGATCCGCACTTCTGCTCTGCTCCCCGAAGACCAGAGCGTCATTGACGAAAAGGCCTCCGATGGGACCAGCTTCGATCGCGCGAAACGAGATGGGCCAGGTCGGCGCGTACAACTCTGCGTCGTAACGGGTCCCGTCGCCGATGATGTTTCCCGAAATCTGACTCACGCCGGCTGATCGAGTGGCATCCGCGAGCATGTCGAGAGAAGTCGCCGGTTGCTGCGGGTATTTCGAATAGCGGGCGTCGTTCGGGTACCAAGCTGCTGCGAGGAGTGGATCTCCTCCACCGACGAGAAACAGCGAAGTGACGACTCCGTTGTTGAGAACCCCTTTGACTTCTGTTGTGAAGGTGGTTCCCGGACCGATGATTTCGAGTGCTACCGCTCCAACGATGAATTTGAGAGTGCTCGCTGGGGTGACCGGCGTCGAAATTCCGTCGGACAGGTTCAAGACACCATCGACAGAAATCGCAGCACAGGATCCATCGAGGACTGCTCCTCCGAGTGGGCGCAAGGCTTGCTCGAACTCCGACGACGAAGTTTCACGCGCGAGCACTGACGGCGTACGTCGTGCCGACAGGATCGGAGTCTGAGGGGTGAATTCCGGCAGCGTCTCTCGTGCATCAGGAGGGGGTGGATCACTGTTGTCCTGAGCAGCAGAGATCCTCCACAGACCTGCCAAACCGACCGTCGCAACAACAGCTACTGGCAGCAGCTGCTTCTTCTTCCTGGCGCGTTGCCTCGGCAGCTGACCGGTTGTCGTTCCAGGTCTCGGTCGCGCAGGTCGCGGTTGACCGAAGGGATTGGTCATATTCTCGAACCTCGCGATTCGAGATAGTGCTGATAGCGACAGAGGTGGGCCAAGGCGACAACAGCCCTGTTGCCACTCGGATAACACATGCGTCCAGTTGCTCGAACTGTCGCTGGACCCGGATTGTCAGGGTCTGCAACTGCAAGTTCCGAAGCCACGAGAATGGGTTTACCACTCTTCTTGGAGAACTCGTCTGCGGCCTCGGCGAATCGCTGATCCTGTCGCTCGTGATAGGCGACGATGCGGTCGATGCCATGATCCGGGAAGAATCCACCTTCGCGCATCAAGCGTGCTTGATTCGACTGAATACCGATTCCCAGATAAATCACAGCGTGAACGTCAGGATGTGACGAGATCAGGTCGAGAATCGTTGGGATCGTGTCACGGGTCTCACCGCCCGCACAATCGATCGGATTCGAGCGACTCCAGCGCGGAGGTAGGAGTTCGTCGATACTGGCGCGCAGATCAGCGGGGAGATCGATCAGATGGAGATTGCCCTCTGCTTCGATGGCATCGGAAGTCACAACTCCCCAACCTCCTGCAGTCGTCAAAATGACGACATTCGGACCTTGAGGAAGAGGTTGAGTAGCAAAGGTTGCTGCTGCTTCGAAAGCCTCCTCGACCGTTCGTGCCCGTGTGATTCCGGCTGCAGAACAGAAACCATCGAAAACTTTGTCGTTTGCAGCGAGTGCCCCTGTGTGAGAGGCGGCAGCGCGTGCTCCGATCTCGGATGCCCCTCCCTTGACCAGAACGAGAGGCTTGTTCTGGCTGACTTTCGACAGTCGGTTCATCAACTGTCGTCCATCGACAATTCCTTCGACATACGCAAGACCGACGTCGGTGAGAGGATCTGTCGCAAAGTATTCGAGGTAGTCCGCAACCCCTACTGCAGCCGCATTGCCCGCAGAAACAGCTCGGCTGATTCCGATTCCTGTTGCTCTCGACCAATTGAGAAAGCTCGACACGAAGTTTCCGCTTTGACTGGCGACACCGATTCGACCAGCTGGCGGGTAGGGAGCAACGATCTGGGCACACATCTGAGAAGGAGTAGAAACGACTCCTTGCCCATTCGGTCCGGCAAGAAGTATTCCAAGTTCTCTTGCTGTCGCAACGAGATCTCGCTCGGCGTCGACACCCGCATCGCCAGCCTCTCCATATCCAGCAGACGTCACGAACGCTGCCCGAATTCCCTTCGCCGCGCACTGCTTTATCAATTCGATATTGGACGAGGCAGGGGTACAGACAAGAACCATGTCGTACACGCCCTCTGGGAT
This sequence comes from Actinomycetota bacterium, assembly GCA_046093905.1. GTDB lineage: Bacteria > Actinomycetota > Acidimicrobiia > Acidimicrobiales > Ilumatobacteraceae > Casp-actino8. The sequence goes on along the minus strand of JBJTGN010000366.1, from coordinate 5,390 downwards.
GTCCGAAGCGCTCTTGGCGGTCTCGACGCCAAGGACAGTCTCCCCCTGGAGATTCGTTCCTCCGATTGCTCCCCGGTAGCCGGACGCCAAAATGTTGTGCAACGACACAAAGCCGAACTTTCCAGGGTGGCTTGACGCGCCCGCAACGAGGATGCCCTTCGGATCGAAGAGCGCGGAAAAGGCATCCTGGTCGTACGTGGCGACCACATGAGAAGCAGAGCTTGTGGACGCCGAGCCGACTTCCACGAGAGCATCGACAGCGATCGGTGAGCCATCGGTCCGGATGATCACGGGGTTCACATCGATACTCCGGATCTTCGGATCTGATTCGTAGGCTCTCGACAGGCCAACGAGTACCGCTGCGAGCGCTGGTCGGTCCACGGGTTCCTCACCCCGAAATGGGCCGAGAAGCTTCTGTGTCTTCAAGCCGTCGATCATCGACAAGGCTGATCCGGTCGTCAGAGGAATCGGTCGAAAAACCACATCGGCAATCGCCTCGGCCAGGATGCCACCAACACCGAGCATGATGCTCGGACCGAATTGGGGATCGTCCACCATTCCGGCGATCAATTCCCTCTTGCCATCGATCATCTGTGCGACGAGAACGGTCACGTCGCCATCGTCTGGCCTCGCTGCGCCGAGAAGATCCTGAGCCGCCCGTTCAGCGTCGCTCTCACTTCTTATCCCAAGGCGGACGAGACCGCGCTCAGATTTGTGGGCAATGCTGTCGCCACAAAGTTTGATGACAACTGGGAAAGAGAGTTCGTGTGCTGCCTCTGCTGCCTGTGCAGCGGTGCGAACCTCACGCTCCTGGGCGAATGGAATGCCGAACGATGTGAGGATCTTCTTCGATTCGGATTCCGACAGTGTGCGTGACGACATGGACATACGGTAGTAGGTCGCTTTCGGCACTCGAATTCGTCGGGCTGACAGGATTTGAACCTGCGACCTCTTGACCCCCAGTCAAGCGCGCTACCAAGCTGCGCCACAGCCCGTTTTCAGTTGCTTCTCCGCCACCACGAGGCGGAGTCAGGAAACGATCCTATCGTGCACACTTCAGATGAAGAGATCCACGACCCGCCAACCCAAGTAGAGCACCAGGCTCGCGACGAGCAATTTGAAGTGCCAAGGGGCCGATACGTCTTCGTCCGTATCTCCTGCAGCTAGTGAGCGAAGATCGAGTTTCTCCTTCGCCGGGGATGGATTCGTCCTGCCTGGTGTCGAAGGCGTGTCGAGGGCACGATGACACACCGGACACGAGCCGTCTGGTTCCATTGCGGTCGGTGTCCAATAACGCGCGCAGGCGCTGCAGAACGGCATGATCACTCACTCCGACGGCGAACACGCAATTTGAGCGGCGTGGAACCGAAGGCGAAGGCCTCACGGATACTTCGCTCGAGATATCTCAGATACGGCTGAGGAAGATCTCTGTTGACGAAAAGGGTGAAAGTCGGTGGATCTGTGGCGCCCTGTACCGCGTAGAGAACTTTTGCTCCACCACCTGCAGGTTGGCGCTGTTGTGCATCGGCGAGAACTCGGTTGACGTCCCTCGTCGGAATTCGACGATGATACTGATCGATCGCTTCTTGAAGAACCGGACGCAGACGATGAACTCCTCGGCCTGACATGGCCGAGATCTTCAGAACTGGTGCTCCATCGACGAAGGCCAACTTACGAGCGATCTGTGAATCGATCTCGTCTCGAGCTTCTTCCGTTGTCATCAGATCCCACTTGTTGAGAATCAGCACAATCGGACAACCAGCAGCATCGATTCGCTCTGCAAGTCGCTGATCTTGAGCAGTGATTCCTTGAGTGGCATCGATGACAAAGAGTGCAACATCGGCATCATCGATCGATCGCAAGGCTCGAACCAAGGAGTAGTACTCGGCGGAATCATCGATCCGAGACCGTCGTCGCATTCCTGCGGTGTCCACGAACAAGACCGGTCCATCCGGTGTGTCGACGAGTGTGTCGACCGAATCGCGAGTGGTGCCTGGCATGTCGTGAACGACGGACCGATCTTCGCCGACGAGACGGTTGAAAAGCGTGCTCTTGCCGACATTCGGTCGACCGACGAGTGCCACTTTGGGTGTCTTGTCGGGGACCTCGTGCCCAGACTCGTCGGACTCGAGATTGTCTTCTTCGTCTGTCGTCCCTTCTGGGAGAGCCCCGAGCACCTCATCGAGGAGATCACCGGCTCTGCGTCCGTGCAATGCGCTCACCGGATACGGCTCACCAACCCCGAGGGAGAGGAAGTCCCAACGTTCGACCTCTCGTCTGTCGTTGTCAGCCTTGTTGACGACCAGGAGAACTGGTACTCCACTTCTGCGAAGCCAAGTGGCAATGGCCTCGTCATCGTCGGTGACTCCGACTGAACCGTCGACAACGAACAGAACGAGATCGGCAGCACGAACTGCCTTTTCCACTTGACGGCTCACCTTTGCGTCGAGTTCGCTTCCCTTCGGCATCCATCCACCTGTGTCGACGAGAAGAAAGGACTGACCGAGCCACTCGACGGTCATTTCTTTTCGGTCGCGTGTGATGCCGGGCCGATCTTCGACAATTGCCGCTTGCTCGCCAACGAAGCGATTGAAGAGGGTGCTCTTGCCTACGTTTGGTCGACCGACGATGACAACCGTCGACAGGCTGCTCTGGAAGTCGGAATCAATTGCTTGCATTGTCATGACTCCAGAATCTTGCGAAGTGCGATGCCATCTGTCGGGACGACTTCGACAGCAACGGGAAGATCATCGACAGTCGTGCCATCGAGAAAACGTCCGTCGGACAAGCACACGTCGGGAAGTAGATAACGATCATCTCGGGGTTGATCGTGCAGGACCTGGGCGATGTCTTGTCCGACGAGCAATCCGGTGACGGCGATGTTTCCTCCAAAGAACGAATTTTTCACTGGTATCACACGAACATCTCCGCGATCGAGACTCTCGATGAGAGGACGCAGAACGACTTCTCCGTACTCTCCTGTCAGAATCCCGATGGATCGAGGTAGCGACTTCTGCTTCGTTCGAACACTGACGATGCGAGTGTCTGTCGCGCTCGAAGTGGAGCAATGGGACTGTCGGAGAGCAGTGTCACCAGCCGGATTTCGGGGAGCGCGGTAGCCCTGTGCAGGAGCCCCATCGACCCATGCGAAGAATCCACTTTCAGTCCCGTTCGGCGAGACTTTCGATCCGGTGAACTCGAGCTCGAACGCTCTGGCCATGCCGATCCCATCCTCATGAAGATCGAATGACCCGTACTTCTCCGCTGATGGGAACGGACGACCCGCCATGATGTAGTACTCATCGGCGGCAAAAACGACAGGACGCCCGAGCAGATCGTCGAAAATGTTCTGCCACGTCTCAACGATGTCGATCACGCGGGCGGCTTCCTCGGGCAGGTGGGCCCGCATCGAGCTCTCGGTATTGAAGGCGCTGATGCCGAGAGGAACCACAGCAACGCTGTGCAACTCAGGGAAGTCATCGAGTATTCCTGTCAACGTTTCGTTCAGAAATGCACCATCGTTCACACCGGGACACACGACGATCTGGCCATTGACTCGAACTCCATGCTGGAGGAGTTGCTTGAGCCAACGAAGACTGACCGCACCTCGCGCGTTGCGTAAGAGAGTTGTTCGCAGGGCTGGGTCGGTCGCGTGGATGCTCACGTTCAACGGCGACAGACCATCGACGAGAATTCGCTCCAGATCTGCCTCAGTGAATCGAGTCAGAGTTGTGAAATTTCCATAGAGAAAGCTCAACCGGTAGTCGTCATCCTTGAGATACAGGCTCTTTCGCATGCCTGGAGGCAGTTGATAGATGAAACAGAACGGACAGTGGTTGTCGCACGTTCTGACTCGATCGAACACAGCACTCGAGATTTCGACTCCGAGTGCCTCACCTTCACCCTTTTCGATCGTGAACTCGTAATTGAGGCCACCACGGTTGATTTCGATCTCGACGGTTGCCGAATCGGTGAGCATGCGCCATTCGATGACGTCACGTGGGACAAGTCCGTTGACCGAGAGAATCTCGTCGCGTGCGAGGATTCCCTCACGTTCGGCCACCGAACCTGGTAGGACCTCAACGACCTGTGGGGTCGCCTCTGTGACTCGCATACTTCGAGGCTACCGGTGCTCGAACACGGGCTCTTGTCTACGAGTATTCTGTCGACGGTGGATGTTGATCGAGTTCTTCTCGCTGCACCGAGAGGCTTCTGTGCCGGTGTCGAGATGGCGATCAAAGCCCTTGCCTGGATGGTGCGAAGCCACGATGCACCCATCTACTGCTATCACGAGATCGTCCACAACAAACTGGTGGTCGAACGATTCGAGAACCTCGGAGTGATCTTCGTCGACGACATGTCGAGCGTTCCACGACGAAGACCGATCATGCTGTCGGCCCATGGCTCCGCGCCAGAGGTCGTTGCGGCGGCCGAGCAGCGAGGTTCTCTCGTTGTCGATTCAGTCTGTCCGCTCGTGACCAAGGTTCACCATGAGGTCAAGGTTCGATCAGGAAAGGGTTTTCGCATCATCTACGTCGGTCACGAGGGCCACGAAGAAGCCGTCGGCACCATGGCTGTCGCTCCCGATGCCATCACGCGTGTCGAAACCGTCGAGGAGGTCGATGCACTTCCGTCCTTCGACTCCCCAGTCGCGCTCCTGGCGCAGACCACTCTGTCCCATCGTGATTGGACCGATGTTGCGGTTCGTGTTCGGGAGCGGTTTCCCGAGGTGTGGGCCCCTGGACGAAGTGACCTGTGCTTCGCCACGACCAACCGCCAGTCTGCGCTCATGACAATGGCTCCTCGCTGTGATGCCATCATCGTCATCGGTTCGGCGAATTCCTCCAATACGCGTGCCTTGGAACGATTGGCTCGCGAGGCTGGCTGTTCTCGAGTTCACAGGATCAATCAAGCCGATGAACTCCCCGCTGACCTCTCCGGAGTGATCGGCGTGACGGCAGGTGCGTCGGCGCCCGAGGAACTCGTCGAAGAGGTCACCTCCCGCCTCGCACCCCGAGAAGGGATCGAGGAGGTTCGGATCACCACGGAGGACGAGTACTTCCCTCCACCGAGGCGACTGAGGGAACTTCAGGGCGCAGTCGATGCGTCGATCACGGTGCTCCTCGGAGGGTCCTTGTCCGATCGGCCCGTCTTCGACGACAGGGCTCTCTCGGCCAGTGCAGTTCTCGAGTCTCTCCGAATCGAAAGAAGGTAGTTGTGCTCTCCCCAACCCTCGACACCGTGCGACTTTTCCTCCATGTCGTTGCTGCATCCGTTTGGGTCGGAGGACAGATCACACTCGGGGGAATCGTTCCTGCAGTCAGGAAACATCATCCAGAGAGCACCAAGACAGTCTCTCGAGCTTTCTCTCGAGTGGCATGGTCCAGCTT
>JBJTGN010000365.1:0-1920 GCA_046093905.1 Actinomycetota bacterium | reverse complement strand
GGCAATCCTTCGAAGAATCGCCGATGGAAATGCACCGGTCGGACGAATTCTCCTTGGAGACGGCCAACTCGAGAACCTGTCGCTTGTCGACGATGTGATTCGTCGTGGGATCCCCGTGTCGGAGTATGTCGGAGCCGAGTCCTGAGGGGTGATCGACGATGACGAGTCGGTCTTCGAACTCCATTCACGAGATCGCCGTGCAGCGGCTCCACAAGATCAATCAGCGTTACTCATCACGTCGGCGCCGTCTGGTCGATGCACTCGTGCAGTCGGCGCACCCGATGACGGCTCCGGACATTGTCGCTCTCGATGCCGATCTTCCTCAGAGCAGTGTCTATCGCAACCTGGCAGTTCTCGAAGCGGCAGGCGTCGTGGTCAAGGTTCTCACCAACGGAGATCGAGCTGCTTTCGAACTCGCCGAGGAGTTGAAAGGCCATCACCACCATCTCGTGTGTGTCGGTTGCGGATTGGTTCTGGATGTCGAGATTCCTGCTGATGTCGAGAAGTTTCTGACCAAAGGCATGTCGTCGGTCGCCGAGAACAGTGGCTTCGAACTCGAAGGACATCGACTCGACCTTCTCGGCCGATGTTCGACGTGCACGTCAACGCTGCGTTGAGTCGAGTGTGTCGAGGCGCTCGGACAGACGCTCGACCACAGATGTGAGTCGCTCGATCGACTCGACGAGATCTTCGACGTCGAGGTGGGAACGTAGGTCCTGTGTCGTTACGACGTCGGTGAGGGCAACGCGCACACTGGCGATTTCTCGAGCAAGGAACTCGGTATCGGCCTGAGTTCTCTCAGCAACACGTCGATCGACCTCAGCCTGTGTTCGATCGCGCCCTTCTTGTCGATTCTGCGCGAGAAGAATCAACGGAGCGGCATACGACGCTTGGAGTGACAGCGCCAAGGTCAACAGAACGAGACCTCGGTCCCAGGAGTCGAACTGCCAGGCTCGAGGTGCAAGCAAGTTGAACGAGATCCAGACGACGATGATGCCGGACTGCCAGACGAGAAAACGTGCCGTCCCCAGTGTTCGTGCGATCGATTCGGAGAACTGGCCGAACGCATCGGTGTCGTAGTGCACCCCGAAACGGCTGCGCTGACGTGGGATGGCCAAGCCACCTCGTCTCTTCGTTACTCGACTCATCTCGGCCACCTCCTTTCGTCACTGATGCCGCGGCGTATGTCGTATCGGTTCGCTAGTTGGCCACAGTCTGTTGTCGTCGGCGCTGACGCCAACCTGTTGGCAACGTGCGGTCGAGAACGTCGTCGACGGTGATGGCTCCGAGGAGCCGTCCAGCTTCATCGCACACACCGATCGCAAGCATGTTGTACGAAGCCAACCTCTCAGCGACCTCGCGGTCGCTGATATCGGGTGTGATCGTCGGTTCCGTCTCGAGACAACGACCGAGTTCCATACTCGGGGGTTCCCGCAAGAGCCGTTGAAAGTGAACCACACCGAGATATTTCCCCGTGGGTGATTTGTACGGCGGTCGACACACGAAGACCTGTGCAGCAATCGACACCAGCCACTCCGGGTCACGGATTTGCGCGAGTGCTTCAGCAACGGTGGATGTCGGGCCGAGAATGATGATCTCTGGCGTCATCAAACCACCAGCGGTTCCCTCTTCGTAGGAGAGAAGTTGTCGCATCATGTCGGCGTCCTCGTCATCCATCGCATCGAGGATTCGAGCCCGCTGTTCACCCGGCATTTCCGCAAGAAGGTCCGCAAGGTCGTCGACTTCCATTTCGTCGAGAACATCGAGGAGTCGTTCCATGTCGAGGCCTTCGATCAATCCGACCTGTTCCGACTCGGGTAGCTCTTCGAGAACGTCCGCGAGCCGATCATCGTCCATGGCTTCGGCCAACTGACGACGTTGGGAGAGTGGAAGTGATCGAACGACGTTTGCCACATCGGT
>JBJTGN010000364.1:0-2528 GCA_046093905.1 Actinomycetota bacterium | reverse complement strand
GTCTCGATGACGGTGTTGTCCGTCAGCACACCGGTCTTGATACCAAGGCGCGCTGCGAACTCCCCGTCGATAAGGCCCTCAAGGTTTTTGGTTCCGTGAATCGGGATGATGGTGACCCCGGCAGCACCGAACGCCGGCCATGCATATTGGTCGAGAACCGCCTCATCAAGAATTCCCTCAACAAAGAGAATCGCGCGGTGGAGAGACAATGCAGAGGCGGGATGGAGCCCGATTTCGTCGGCTAATTCCTGAAGCGTTGAGGTTGCAGCCGAAGCGATGGTCCGCACCGTCGTAGAAGGGGTCGTCCAGAGAGCCGGAGGCTCATCGCTTACCAGTCCACCGAGGCCCTTAAACACCTCCGCATCCTTGGATTCCCTTGTTACTTTGACGAATGTGACGTCGTCGCCAGAGGCGCGCAAGAATTCCTCATGGTGAGATGCGACCATCAGGTTGAATCCGCAAGCGACCATTCGATGACACCAGCGGACCACGCTGGCGACTGCCGAGTGGTGCAAATGCGCCTCGGGTTCGTCGATGAACAGGACGTGCCCGGCTGCCGTTGGACTGCTTGCGGCCCCCATTACTGAAATGTCGGCGTTAGTGCGCATTAGCCGCAGCGCGGTCTGCACGGCGATACCCATCCAACGCGAGGCCCCTCTGCCGAAATGCTCGATCGGACGCCCTTCACTGTTCGACCACTCGTGATAGGTGACCTCTATCTGGGGAAGCTCGTCCCATTGCGACGGCATTATGAATTCAGCGCGGATGAAACCGTCCAGGAAGTCAGGCAACAGATCGGTGGCGAGAGTTGCGAGCTGATCTAGCCGCCGATATACCTCGTCGCGAACCTGCCACGTCCCTGCGGCTTCGGCTTGAGGAGACTCGCACCAGACCTTTCTGGGTAGAAAGTTGTTGTCCCAATCCCCTGGTATTGCGCTTAGCTCGGAGATTTCCGATGTCACCCATTTATCGACGTCGCTGAACTCCCAGCCGAGAAAGAGCGGTTGCGGGAACGGCCCGTTTCCGGATCGCTGTTGCTCGTCGATGTCAAGGATGAGATCTTCTTCCCCCTCGTCGCCGAACCGTACTACCACGAAGCCCTCGGCGGCCTGTTCGTAGAACTCCTTTGCATCGGTGAACCACAATTGGGTGTAGTCGTGGTCAGTAGTGGCGTAGCAGACCTGCCGCGAAGGCAGCTCCCTGAAGCGCAGTAGCAACTCATGAACTGGCTCCCATTCAATGGGACATGCATCCAGCACGGAGCGGTCGAAATCGAATTCCGGATCCAGTTCGACATACAGCACGCCGACGGGCTGGCCAATCGTCTTATCCCCAGTCGGATCGGGAAGCCTGCTGGAGCTGCCCACCCGACGAATGCGCGCTTCCCCCCCGCTTGGAGGTCGGGTCGCGATCATCAGATAAATGTCTTCAAGCAGATTTGTCTTACCTGCATTGTTTTTTCCGAACAGGACGGTGAATCGACCGACTTCAAACTCCTGCGAGAGATGCAGTGATCGCTCGTATCCCGGCAGGTAGACCTTGCACAATCGCACGCCGCGAACCTAGCGCAAGCACCAGACAGTGGTCAGGAAACCGCCATAGCCGGCCGCCGTGACGCGGCGTCGCACACTACATGCTCGCTCGACCGCATGGGTCAGTCGCAGTAGTCGCACCTGCCGGTCACTGGAAGTTCGATACCGCAGCACATCTTCGGTTTACGGGCCTGGACCAAAAACTCACCGCCGATGTCTCTCTCCGGCTGCTCTGGGTCGCCGTAGGCGATATCGCGAATGGGGTCTGGTTGCGCCGCGCGCTCACCACGCGTGAACTTTCGCCGCTCAGCCATCCGAATTGACCTCCCCATTTCTAACTCTCCCTGAGCCGCGATGCTAGCCACCCACTAGGACACAAGCGGCTACCGAGCCAATCCGACGTTGAATCCGCCCCCACAGCCAATGTGAGAGGCCGACGCGCCACGTACAGCTGGTTGGGGTGCCGTGCCGACGTCCCGATCGAAGTTTCCCTATGAACTGAGCCAGCCACCCCGCCGTCGGCAACGATCACGACCTCATCCCAGAACCTGTCCCCCGCTGCGTGAGATCCCACCGAGGGTGCGCAGTCCTGCCGCACGCGTTTTTAGCAGCGTCTCGAAACCGACAATGCCGATCCTTGTCAGTCCTGTCCCCTAGATTCCCTTGGTACGGGGAGCTTCTGCGGGCGAGGGGGGACGAGTGAATCCGATTCCGGTTTTTGGGACCAGGGACAAAGTCCCTCCTATTGTCGACCATCTGGTTCTCGAAGGCGTGGATCAGTACCCGGATCCACGACTCGGCGTGATGATCCGCTACGGCATACCGCCGATCGTGAAGGCCGACGCCTATCTATACGACATGGGCCTTCCGGACATCTCCGAAGACCTCCACTCGCCGCAGGTGTCGCAGTTGTTCGAGGAGTCACTGCAAAGCGTCTTGATGGCGGCAGACCAGGGCTTGTATCTCGACTTCGAGGTGCTGGGGTCCGGGTACATC
>JBJTGN010000363.1:0-5073 GCA_046093905.1 Actinomycetota bacterium | reverse complement strand
CAATCCCAGAACTCGACCTCGACCACCATCGAATTGGAGATGTACGTCGCCACACGAGACGAGCACTCCAGCACCTGCTCGGCCCGCAGATGAATGCGGAACTCCCGTTCCTGTCAAGGTCACTGTCGTGGTCATAGATACTCCTCGAGTGTGCGAAGCGACGATCGAAGCTCGTCGTCATCATGGGCGACTGCAGCAACCACTCCGTCGGGTCGAACGACGATCGCATATCGGTCATCGATCAGGCCGTTCGCAACACGCACCACCCGGGTGGGAGCGCCGAACTTTGCGTCGACATTGTTGTTGGTGGCGATGACGAAGTGTGGACCACCTTCGACGAGAGCCGCATAGACGTCGGAGTCGAACCGAAGCGGGCGGCCGACGCTCTCATCACTGTGAACGACAAGGCCGGCTTCGATGAACGGCTGAGGTCGACTGCCCCCGTAACCGGAGGAGCGATCGAGGCCGTGGCTTTCCCGACCTGCGATCTGGTCGATCAGACGCCCCATGTCGGCTGCATGTTCCACTGTGCTGCGCACGTGGGGAACTCGTTCGACCGCATACGTGTCGAGCAGGCGTTCATCTGCACTGCCATGACGAACCAGAGCCATCTTCCACGCCAGGCTCACCGCATCGCGTGTGCCAGAGTTCAAACCCTGCCCAAGAAATGGGGGCATCTGATGAGCCGAGTCACCAGCGAGGAAGACGTTGCCCTTGTGCATCGATGGCGCCACGACTGCGTGGAATCGATACACAGCTGACCGCACGAGCCGCGCATCAGCTGGTTTCACCCATCCTTCGAGGAGTGACCAGATGCCGGATTCCGTCGTCACGACCTCGAGATCGTCGTCCGGCTGAATCTGGAATTCCCAACGGCGGTACCGAGCATGCCCGGGCACATACGTCACCGGTCGCAAAGGATCGCACACCTGTTGAAGCACGTCAGGAAGTTCCGGACGTGAAGCATCATGGAGTTCGAGATCGACGACGAGCCATTGCTGATCGAATTTGAGGTCTTCGAGTGAGAGGCCAACCTGCTTGCGGGTCCAACTCGACGCACCGTCACAGCCCACGAGCCAACGGCTCGAGACCGTGTCACCATTGTCGAGGGTCAAACGGATGTGTTCACCTCTCGAATCGTCGAGAGTGGCTGCAGTGCGACCGCGCAAGATGGTGCTCCCCCGACGCTCCGCTTCAGTCTGCACGAACGCATCGAGATCCGGTTGGTAGTGACACACCACCGGCGCAAGGCCGAGAGGTCCCGCCGAAGGAATTTCGATCCCGAGGATGCGGTCTCCCGTTGGCGACACGAAATCGGCGCCCTTCAGCGGAGTGGTTGTCGCAGAGATCCATGCGCCCATGCGGTGCTGATGGAATACCCGCTGAATCTCCTCGTCCATGACGATTGCTCGGGGCAACTGGTACGGCTGCAGATCTCGTTCGACCAGCACGGTGCTCACGCCGAAATCCTGAAGAAGCACTGCGAGCAGACTTCCCACTGGACCTGCACCAATGATCGTGACATCACAGTTGATTGCCGCATCACCGCGGTGCTCGATGCGATCGTCGCTCATCCCAAAGCCTCATATGCGCGTCGACGTTGCCGACGCACGATGTCACGCACGTCGTCGATTTCCTCATCGCATACATCGAGCACTGCCATGATGAACGGCTCCAACGCAGCCCACCCCCTTTCCATTGCCATGCCCATCGCAACGAGAGCTTTCGTGCGGGCATCGGCCTCACTCAGCCCGCGTTGCGCGGTCAAGTGATCGAGCGCACCTCGAGGGATGGAAGCTCCCGCTGCGATTTCCGTTGCCGCGAGATCGGTGTCTCCGTCAAGGACTGCACGCACAACGGCACGCAGGTAGCGCTGGTCTTGAACGAGCGCGAGTGGAGCCGGCAGTACATCCCCACCTGCTTGGTCCTTTGCGAATGCCTGATGTTCTTCGACGAGGTGAGTCATCGCAGCTTTGAGCAGCTGCGACTTGCCACCGAAGTAGTGGTGCACGAAACCATGATTGACACCAGCTCGCTGAGCGATCATGCGCACCGACACGGCTTTCGGACCGACTTCGCCGAGCAAGTCTGCAGCAGCCGAAATCAAGAGATGTTCGACGCGCTCACGTCCACGAGAGGGCATCGACTCGGCGTCGTCATCATCGACGGGCACGTCACACACCAGACGTGGCGTAATCGATGAGGCTTGCCACCTCTTCGCCGCCACGACGTCGAGCAATGAGCGCGTCGAAGTCGACGTCGATGCCAATCGGATTGGCTGCGAAAGCCTCTGACGCCATGAACGCGATCGAGTCTTCGACCGACATGCAGTCGATCTGTGCTTCCACCTGATTGCCATCGGGATCGCGGTAGTAGGCGGAGAAGTTCATGCCGTGATTGATCGTCCAATACGGTTCGAGACCCTTGGCCTTCAGACGCTCGTAGTGAGCGAAGAGATCATCGAGCGAGGCGTAGGTGAAAGCGAAGTGCTCGACACCTACGGCGTTCTTGTCGCGCTCGTGCAGATGCGGCAAGTTGACGATGGCAAGACGGTGGTGTTCGTCGTCGTACGACAAGAACGAAATAAAATCGTTGCCGTGGCGGACATCGGCTTCGAGAAAGTCGGTCCACCAGTCGAGCATCTTCTGATACTGAGTCGTCTTGAGAACGATGTGAGCGAACTTGATCGGTGATGCCATGGGTTGTCTCCTCACGTCTGGAAGAAAGAGAGTTCGATCTGGGGCTGACCTTTGAACCAGCCAAGTCGACCCGAAAGGGCGATCGAGCGGACCAAATTGACGGTACAAACTTTCTTAGTCATTTGACTAAACCGACTCTACACTTCCAGGTGAGTTGCAAAAAGAATTCAGCCAGCGTTCACCCCAACCTTGCGATCCGGACACCTCGATCGGAAACAGTGTTCCCGTGGCCGAGGAACTGCTTCCATCTCTCACACGAACAGATAACGCGCTTCACGTCCGTCGACGAGCACTCTTCCGGTACGCCGATTTTCGCCGTCTTCTCTCCGCTCAATTCGCCTCTCAAGCCAGTGATGCCTCTGGGACGGTCATCTTGGCCGGACTCGTCTTCTTCCTCTCGACAGATGGTCCAGCCACATCACAACTGGTCACCATGGTGGCTACGTCAGCTCTCCCGATTCTTCTCGCGGGCCCGCTCAGCGGATTCGTCGCCGATCGATACACCCGGCGAGGAATTCTCTTCCACGGTCAGGTGATTCGTGGCGTCGTGTCGATCGGCCTCTTGATCGGAGTCATTCATGGAGCGAGCACCATCATGTTCCTGCTCTGGGCCGTCTCACTGTGTATTTCAAAGATCCTCTACACAGCGCGCATTGCTTCGATTCGCCACTTGGTGCGAAATCACGAACTCGTCGCTGCCGACTCCGCAAGTCTGACTGTTGGAACGATTGCTGGCGTGATTGGCGGGGCCTGTGGACTCGCTCTCGTGTGGTGGAGTGGAGACGTCGGGTTCCTTTTCGTCGCTGTTGGCCATGTGATCTCAGCTGTCATCATTCGTCGGATATCCAGTTCCACTGGTGGCGGGAGCGAGCACACCATCGCCCGTTGGAGAGACGTCCTCGTTCACCTTCGACTTGCGAAGCTGCGGTACGCAATGGTTGCTACGGGAACGCACCGTCTCCTTCTCGGTGTCGTTCTTGCCTGCACGGCTCTTCTCGGCGATGCAGCGAACCACAATTCGGCAGCCACTTTCGCGGCAGTGATGGGAGCCAGCGGACTGGGAACCTTCGTGGGAACGAATACAGCCGAGTGGGTGAACGAGCACTTCAGCCGTCGCATGACGACCTTGCTCGCATTCCTCGGGACGGCGTCGACGTTCATGGTGATGAGCATCGTCGGGGTTCCATGGATCTCATTGATCGGTTTCGGTTTGAGTACCTTCCTGTTCCAAAACCTGCGCCTGTGTTCAGATGCGACGATTCAATCGAATGCACTGCCCGGTGCTGGAGGGCGAGAGTTCGCGCTGTACGACGTCAACCACAACGTCTTGTTCCTGATGGGCATTTTGATCGGACTGCTGATGTTCACGCCGCAGAGTGGTCGATTGATCATTGCAGTCAGCGCCACACTCAGCGCACTCGGCGCAGTGGCGTCTCTCTTCATGTCGCGAGGAGAAGAACCTCGACCGCCACACGCCATTTCGAAGACAGCTGAGGCTTCGCTGGTACAGTCCGCTGCATGACTCTTCGCTTCGCAAATATCGGAGGACGTTCAGCTCTCGTCAACTCTGACGGCACCCGATACCTGGATCTCGAAACCGCCTCGAACGGCGCCTTCTCCCCGGATCCAATGGATGCATTTGCACGCTGGGATGCGCTGCGCTCCTTCCACTCTGGACTGGCAGCGTCAGCATTGGACACCGCTCAACCGATCGATGCAGCGCAACTCGGTGCGCCATCGCCGATGCCGTACCAGGTTTTCGGAATCGGGCTGAACTACCGAACACATGCCGAAGAGTCGGGCATGCCGATTCCGACGAGCCCATTGACGTTCACGAAGTTCACGAGCTCGATCGCAGCGCCGAATGCCGACATCACTCTCGGGACTTCCACCGTCGACTGGGAGGTCGAACTCGTCGTGGTGATTTCGAGTGGTGGCCGAGACATTTCCATCGACCATGCATGGAACCATGTCGCCGGTGTGGCAGTGGGACAGGACATCTCCGATCGAACTCTTCAGTTCGCCACACAACCGCCGCAATTCAATCTCGGCAAGAGTCGGCGCGGTTACTCGCCCTTCGGGCCATGGCTCGTCGATGCCTCGAGTCTCGCTGACCGCGACCGGCTACACATGTCGATGACGCTGAACGGCGAAAAAGTTCAGGACACCTTGACCGACGATTTGATCTTCGATGTGCCGACGATCATTTCCTACTTGTCGACCATCGTCGAACTTCTCCCGGGCGATGTGATCTACTCAGGCACGCCCGGAGGAGTCGGCATGTCGTTCAACCCACCACGCTTCTTGAAGCCGGGTGATGTCATCGTGTCGACCATCGATGGCATCGGCACGACGACGAACCACTGCGTGTGAC
>JBJTGN010000362.1:0-2868 GCA_046093905.1 Actinomycetota bacterium | reverse complement strand
CCCACAGGCATCGGACTTGGACTTGGCATTGCAGGAACTCTCGCCATCGTCCTTCCAGTTCTCGCACTTGCGAATTGGTGGCGGCCACAGACCTCGACGGTGTACGTGCCCTTCGCAGGGAACATCCCCGACGGATGGTTCTGGTTGGCAGCTCTCTCGTCGGCTTTCATGGCATGTGCTCTTCGCGCGAGTTTCTCGGTGCGGTCGGCTGGCTTCATCGGCGCTGTATTTCTCGTGGAGTTTCTGACTCTCGAAGCCTTCATCACCGTTGCGATAGCTGCGACGGCAGCGAATCTCATCGTGAAGGGAGTCCGGCGGTTGGTCGTTCTCACTCCCCGTCAGTCTTTCGAAGTGGCGATGTTGGTGGGAGCGATGTCGGCTTGGACGGGTCTCTACTGGGGCGCGCGGTTCGGATGGGTTCCAGCTGAGGAAGCGAACAACTATGCGGTCGAACCACTCGTTGTGGTCGGGCTGCTCGCATCGGACATGGGACGATCTCGCTCGTCCACTTTGAAAGTCTTCGCGGGTCTCGTGATCACGGTGGGTTTCGTGTGGATCGTCACTTGGCTTGCATCGAGTGGCGATCCGCGGCAGTGGGTCGTATCGGGTTTGATCCTTGTAGGGATTCCTGCGGTGCTCTTTGTGCCAGGGGTTCGCTCTCTTCGGCGTGAGTGGCGAAATGCCATTCAGCTTGGATTCGAGACGGCAGCCTCGAACCGGAACCCGTAGAGGCCGGCGTCAGCCAAGTCTCGAGATGGTGAATCGAATTGTCGAGGTGCTGGGATACAACGTCGCGGGTCGCACGGCTGCGCCACGGTGGCGAACTACGGTGACTTCGTGCTCTTCGAAGCCGACACGGCTGTTCTCATCACCGTTATTTCACTGATCATCGGTGTCTTCATCACCGCGGGCGTCGTCCTCGGACGGCGAATGAGAACCAAGTCGGTCAGCGACCATCACAGAGAATCCCTCGGTGTGATTCAGGGTGCGCTCCTCGGACTCGTCGGATTGCTGTTGGCATTCGGGTTGACCATGGCTGTCACGCGATACGAAGTGCGTCGGGACGTTCTCGTCGACGAAGCAAACGCAATCGGGACGACATATCTGAGAGCCCAGTTGCTCGCCGAACCCGAACGCTCGTCGTCGCTGGAGCTCTTGCGCTCTTACACCGACGCCGCCATCGAGATGAACGAGTCTCCTCCGGACTCCGCGGAATTCGATGCAGCGGTGAAAGTCATGGATGAACTGCACATCGACTTGTGGCGCGTGGCGGGAGAGTCGATTACCAAAGCCCCGCAGGACTCAGCCCCACGTCTGTACATCGAGACGCTCAACGACACCATTGATCGCCACGCGGATCGGGTCGCTTCTCTGCGCAATCGGGTGCCAAGTGCTGTATGGATTCTGCAGATTCTCGGCAGCGCCATTGCACTCGGAGTTCTGTCGCTTTACCTCAGTCTCCTCGGTCGCGGTCTGCTGACACCGCTGCTGGCAGGTGTGTTCGTGGTTCTGATTCTGTTCAACTCGTTCGATCTCGATCGGCCGCGACGCGGTTTCATCCACGTTCCGTCGGCGGCGTTGACCGATGTGCGGGCGACGATGGATCTTCCGCCTGCTGCGAATGGTCCGTGAGCTGCCATGCGAATCTTTTCCGACCCATTGGTGACGACATGACTGAACCCGACTACCGGAGAATCAACTACGCGAACTGGCAAGAGCGGGTACCGATTCACGCAGTGAGCGCCGAATACGGATTGGATCAGTTTCGAGCCGATCCGAAGCACCTGTCCGACGTCGTTCGCTTCGATCTCCCTCGGCTGGGTGAGATCACCGACTTGGATGTGGTGCACCTGCAGTGCCACATCGGCACCGACACGGTGTCCCTCGCTCGACTCGGAGCTCGCGTCACCGGTCTCGACTTCAGTGACGCGGCGATCGACGTGGCGAGAAAGTTGTCAGCAGAGGCCGGGCCGAATGTTGACTACGTGGTGTCGGATGTGTATGACGCACCGACTGCTCTTGGTCCTGCGCGATTCGACCGGGTGTACACAGGAATCGGTGCACTGTGCTGGCTGCCCGACGTTCGGCGGTGGGCCAAGGTCGTCGCTGACTTGTTGCGCCCAGGTGGCGAACTGTTCATTCGCGAAGGCCATCCGATGTTGTGGGCAGCGGATGATCCGCGGCCAGATGGCCTGATCACGATCGAATACCCGTACTTCGAGACCGATGGTGTTCCGTTCAGCAGCAACGAAACATATGTCGAACACGCCGGTGCCATTGCAGCGACCGACATCATCAGTTTCAATCACGCGCTGTCGGAAATCTTCAACGCTCTGTGGGATGCGGGAATGCAGATCACGTTGTTCGAAGAACACGACACGGTGCCGTGGAAGGCCCAAGGTGATCTCATGCACGAGGTCGGTGGCGGGGAGTTTCGCTTGATCAAGCGTCCAGAGCGCTTGCCGATGACGTACACACTGCGCGCACGACGTCAATGAAGATGGAAGGGCTCCTCAGTCGGTCCGATGGATTGGCCCAACGCAATGGTTGAACCCTGGGCAGTCGAGAGCGAAGTTGTCTTGGCTCATCTCAGTTCGTCGCTCGACGGACTGACCAACATCGAAGCAGAGTCGCGACGCACTCCCACTGCTGAACGTCTGGGAGTGAAGCAACACTCGGATCTCGGTCTGCTTCTTCGTCAATTTCGCAGTCCCCTCGTCCTTCTTCTCCTCGCTGCTGCGGTGGTGTCGATGGCGCTCGCCGAACGCATCGACTCGCTGATCATCCTTGTCATCGTGATCAGCAGTGGAATCCTGGGCTTCGCTCAGGAACGCGGTGCAGTCCGTGCAATCGAAGCACTACGTCGAC
>JBJTGN010000361.1:0-2432 GCA_046093905.1 Actinomycetota bacterium | reverse complement strand
CTTCCAGTCGGTGGACGCGGCCGGAGCAGTGCAGACGACGCCCGCGGTGAACACCCCGGCCTGCAACCTTGCGCTCCAGGACGAGGTCCGCGACGATGCATTCCTCACCAGGACGGCCGAGCAGGCCAATGGGCAGACCTGGGGACACCTCGCTCGCTACGTGGTCTCTGTGATGACGCCGGTCGGGGGCAACGACCAGTGCGGTCTGAGCGCCGTGGACGGCCAGGCCCTGATGAAGCGCGAGCTGACCATCCAGTTGCTCTCGCGCTCTGAGACCGAGGGTGATCGCGTGCGCATCTCACTGGGCAAGCGCATCTGCTGAAGCGCGCTCGCAGTCAGGGTGGCTGGGGCGTTCGGGGCGAACCGCTATTCCCGCATGCTGGTGAGGGACGCGAACTCGGCCGGCCTGGAGTCCCCGCCATGTCTCCATGCAGCATCGGGTTGCCCAGGGTCGGAACGAGCCTCGGCGCGCCCAGAGGGAAGCCGAGCTTGCGGAGGTCCGTTGGCGGCAGGGCAAGTCTGTCGGGTACTCGAACCTCCCCGAGCTTCGCGGACGCCAGGAATGGAGTGCCCCAGCTACCCTGCAGTGTGTCCACTGCGATGCATCGCCTTCCCGCCAGATCCGAGGCCGGCCGCATCGCGCTGCTCGGTGCGGTCATGCTCGTGCTCGGCCTGGGCGTCGCCGCCTTGATCGCCTCGGATTTGGCCGCCGCGAACGCACGCGACCTAATGGTGAACTCCTGGTTCTGGAACCTTGGCCAGTCTCAGGGTTGGCCGATGGCTCTTGCGGAGTTCTTCTCCTGGTTCGCTGACGGTCCGCGCAACGCCATCATGGGACCGCTCGTCGCAGCGGTTCTGCTGCTGTTCCGGCAGTGGCGCTGGGCGATCTTCCTCCTCGTCTCGTCGCAGCTCGGGCTGGTGATCTCGAATGTCCTGAAGTTCTCTATCGCCCGGGAGAGGCCGCCCTTCATCGAGAACACGGACCTGCAGCAGCATCTGTCCTTCCCGTCGGGCCATGCCTTCGCCGGCAGCACCATCTGGGCGGCGACGGCAATCATCGCGTGGTACGTGCTCCGGCCCCCGTGGGCCAACGCAGTGGCGATACCGCTCCTCGCCATCGGCCTGCTCCAGGCGCCGAGCCGGCTCATCGTCGGCAAGCACTGGGTCACCGATGTGCTCGGGTCCTGGCTCGTGGCTGGCGGCTGGCTTCTCCTGGTCTGGGCAGCCTTTCTCTGGTGGCTGGCCCCGCGTCCCGTCGATGTGCAGGTGTGACCCGCAGCGCCTGTGTTCCGCGAGTGTCACGCATCAGGCGAAACCACACATTCACACGGAGCCGCCTCGGGGATTTGAACCCCGGACCTACGCATTACGAGTGCGTTCATGAGGTTCGCTGCGTCCGGAAGCGCTGTCTTGCTGGTGCTCACGGGTCCAGGACAGGCCACGTCCATGACGTCCTGGTAAGGGGCGTTTGTTCCTCGAGCGTTCCCCCTGGCCCGGCGGACACTCGACGGGTCACTGCGGCGCGATCCTCAGGCCAAAAGCTGTCGGAGCGGCTCTCCCTGGAGATCGCACCCCTAAAGGAGGCCAACGACCTCTTCGTTAAGGAGCATTACTTACACCGCGGTCGGACGATGGCGCAGATTGCCTACTGGATCACACTTGACGACGAGCGTATCGGGGCGATCTTGTATGCGTTGCCTCGAATGAGTGTTCGGTCCGAGAAGTACGGTGGGCACTCCCCGATGGAGCTACTGGAGCTTGCGCGGCTGTGGATTCATGCGTCTGCGCAGGAACAGGTTCGGATCGACCGTAGCGGGCTGGTCCACGCGCCCTGCATCGCCAGTGCCAGCATCTCGAAGTCGCTACGACGGATTCGGGCTGATTGGCATGGCAAGTACCCCCACCTCCCGGAGATTCAGGCCGTCGTGTCGTGGGCGGACACCACCCTCCACCGAGGCACCGTCTACAAGGCGGCGAACTTCACCTGTGTGGGTGGAGCGGGTGGCGGGAAGCGAGGCCGGACATCCAACGGGGGCGCTCGCTTCTTCCATGCCGACTACGCCCGGGAGAAGATTGCCTTCATCTACCCCTTCAAGAGGGGGATGAACGACCGGGAGAAGGCCTCCGCGGTCACAGCTTGGGATGACATTCGTCCGAGGCGTCGTAGGCGTGCGCCTGCTGCCGCCATCCCACCGACGGATCAGGAGGCCGGTGAGACGACGACGCCCAGCGCCTGGGATTCGACTAGGGAGCTTCGCGGCTACCAGCCGGTGAACGCACCCAGGTCATGTGACGTCACCGAAGCAGCCTCTCGGAGGGCGCGACCGATGATGGTGCAAGCGGCCTCGCACTCGCTATCGCTGATCGTCAGCGGCGGTGTGATCTCGAGAACTCCGCGGCCTACGTAGAAGACCACTACGCCGAGTTGCCAC
>JBJTGN010000360.1:0-1228 GCA_046093905.1 Actinomycetota bacterium | reverse complement strand
CCCTCTGGGACGATGACCCGCTCAGGCAGATTCAGAAGGTCATCCATCTCGGGGCGATGCCCTCCCGATGGGTGATTGGAGGCCGCCGCGACACCTCTAGTGGCATCAGCCAGGGCATGCGCGCGCGAGTGCGCCGAGGTGTTCTGCAGCACAGCTGCGGTGGCAAGGACCTTGCCGAGCCAAAGAAAAATCTCGTCATGCACCGTTGCGGTAAGGCACTCGTGCACCGTCGCTTCGTCGGGGTCCCAGACAAGCGCGCTGAGCGTCGCCAATGGATTAAGTGCGGCGAGCACCGAAGCAGGGTCGGTTTCGGGGTCGACACCCCGAACTACCTCCGTCCATATCCGAACCGAGCAGATGTACCGATCTTCGGACCACACCGGAGGCCCGACTTCGACATTTTGAGCTAGCCGATACGCCCACCAGGTGAACCCGCGCTCACGGCGAACGGCCCACTCATCGTCGATCATCATCTGCTCGTAGAGACTGTCCAAAAGCCGCAGACCGACGTCCGTCATCTCGGCCACTCCTCCCCCGACCGTGAGCAATACCCGGTTTGAGATTAGGACAAGTCGCCCTGCTGCGACGGCCAATCGCCACAGGCGATCCAGCACGGGGGTAGGTGGAAATAACGCTTGCTTAGTCCACCATGCTTGACCGCCGGATCCGAAATGACCTCCGTAGTCCTACCTGCTCGCTAGCATCCGTTCTTGCTGTGACATCACTCATCGCGTGGCTCGACGCGTCGAGCGAGGATCAGCGCCGAATGCGCGAGATCGTCAATTTATTCAGCGAACGCGAGAGCCGCGACGAACTAGGAATCGGCCAGACTCGCGACGCGATCAGCGACATGCTGTGGCCCGGCACCTCGACGCTGTTCACCCGAGCCCGGTACTTCCTGTTCATCCCGTGGTGCTTTCGCGCCGCCGCCGAGAGATACAACGACGTCGCCAAAGCCACCGCGGTCGAAGACAGGCACGAGCGACGTCTGATCAGCGCACTGACCGCCGCCGGGGAGCGGGACGGCGTCATCGGCGCAAACGTCGGAGCCGCCCTCAAGACCCTGCCGGCGTCGTTGTATTGGGGCGGAATGCGGACCCACGGGATGAACAGGAAGTACCGGGCTCGGGTGAACAGCGTCGAGGTGCCGGGCCACAGCATGTCGCTGATCGCGTCGCGAGTCTGGCAGATTCCGATTGGGAGATGGCGGATTCAGGCGTCGAAGACC
>JBJTGN010000359.1:0-11377 GCA_046093905.1 Actinomycetota bacterium | reverse complement strand
AACGATCAGCCGGCAACTGTGCAGGCAATTCTGGCTGACCACATTGCCAACGGTTCGTTCGACGAGAACGAATTGGAGGACAAGGACTTGACACGTATCACGATGCGCTCAGGATACGTTGCAACAGTCTCGAGCACGGACGACTTCGAAGATGCTCCTCGTAACATCTACACCGATGTGTACATCGCTGGAGCCAAGATCCTTGAAGGTGAGCAGGCTGACAACGGTTGGCACTACTGCATCGTTGGAATCATCGATTCCACCCCGCAGGATGCTCACGAGGGTCTGAACTCGGAAGACACCCCGAATGACGGCACCCCTGGTGGCACCAACAGCCTCCCGGACACGCTCTGATCAATCTTTGATCACAGTTCCTCTTCGGTAGAGGGAATCAGGACCCCCGTCACTTCGGTGGCGGGGGTCCTGCCTGTTTTGCGGCCGGATTCGATTGGTCGACGATCGAAACGGCTGATGCGGACAGGTGACGCGTGGTCGCCAACATTGTGACCGACCTCGCTGACCTGCTGGCTCCCTGGCACACTTGGGGCGTGAGCGGACGATCGGCGGTACTCGAAGCATCAGACCTACGCGGACTGCGCTTCGCTCGTGAACTCGCCGAGCAGACCGACACATGGTTGGCTGCAATCTGGCGGGACGCACTCGAGTCCTCCCGCCTCAGCGGAGCTGTCACTCTCGTCGCAATCGGCGGATACGGGCGTGGAGAGTTGGCTCCCTTCAGTGATCTCGATCTGATGCTCGTCCACGAGGGACAGCGATCCATCGATGACCTGTCGGCGAAGCTCTGGTATCCGATCTGGGATGCCGGCCTCAAACTCGGCCATTCGGTGTGCACTCTGAAACAAGCCCTCGAACGAGCCGATGACGATCTCGACTCGGCAACGGCGCTGCTGTCGGTGCGACACATCGCCGGTGATGAGAACTTGAGTCGGGATCTTGCGAATCGGGCCAACGAACAGTGGCGCAAACAAGCGGCGAAACGTCTACCCGAGTTACTCGATCGAGTGCGCAGCCGCCAACGCGATAATGGCGAGGTTGCCTACCTCTTGGAGCCGAACCTCAAGGAAGGGTACGGCGGGTTGCGAGATGTCCAGGCGATTGCGTGGGCCGAGGCCGCGGGAATCGACGTTCGCCGCTCGGATCAGATGTCGCTGACGTCGGGATACGAAGTGCTCATGAACATGCGCGTTGCACTTCATCGACTGCGTGGTCGTGCCGATGAGATCGTCCGCCTGCAGGACCAAGATGTTCTTGCAGAGATGTGCAGATACTCGTCTGCAGATTCCTTGATGGCATCGCTGTCGAGCGTCGGTCGCACCATTGCATGGGTCGGTGACGAAGTATGGGCTCGTATCGAGGCAACACGTCGAAAGGCGAGCACCGACAAGCCATTGGCTCCCGGCGTGATCCTGCGCAATGGTGAGGTTCATCTCGACGACTCCGTCGACCCGGGAACTGATCCGACGCTGTTGCTGCGCATTGCGACAGCTGCTGCCCGTCAATCGGCGCGCATCGATCGCATCACTCTCGATCGTCTCGCGCAGCAGTGTCCCTCGATGCCGTCACCATGGCCAGCCGGTGCCATCGATGATCTCGTCGGGCTGCTGTTGTGTGGGCACGATGCGATTCCTGTGCTCGAAGCTCTCGATCAGCGGGGCCTGTGGGTCAAGGTGCTACCAGAGTGGGCGCCGAACCGCGCCCGCCCGCAACGCAATGCGTATCACCGATTCACCGTCGACCGTCATCTGTGGGAGGCAGCTGCCCAAGCAGCCCGCCTTGCTGCTCGACTGGCTCGACCGGATCTCCTCGTTCTCGGTGCATTGTTCCACGACATCGGCAAGGGTTACCCGGGAGATCACTCAGAAGTCGGCGTCGATCTCGTGAATCGCATTGCCCCGCGTCTCGGCTTCGACTCTCACGACACCGCGGTGCTTGCAAAGATGGTGCACCATCACCTTCTGCTGCCCGACATTGCAACTCGTCGCGATCTCAGCGACCCTCAAACAGCGATTCACATCGTCGACATGGTGGGGGACGCTCTCACTCTCGATCTGCTGCATGCTCTCACCGAGGCCGATGGCTTGGCGACCGGCTCTTCCGCGTGGGGATCGTGGAAAGCCGAACTTGTCGCGGACCTTGTTGCTCGAGCCCATCTTCTGCTCGATGGTTCGAGTCCGGATCAGGCGGCGTGGAACCTCTTTCCGGATCAAACCGTTCTCGAGGCCATGGCGAATCAGCGGGATGCCGTCACCGTCACAGAGGATTCGGTGACGATCGTCAGCCCCGATCGACCTGGAACATTCAGTCGTGTGTCGGGAGTTCTTGCCCTGTCCGGTCTCGAAGTGATCAGTGCTCAGGCGCACTCCGATGAACAGGGAATGGCGGCATCTCGTTTTCGTGTGAGTGTTCCCGACCACGGACCAGTCGACTGGCAGCCGATCATCGAGAACGTGCTGAAGGCTTTGTGCGGAGAACTGGCCATCGAAGCTCGTCTCGCCGAGCGGGCCAAGCATTATCGACCGAAGCCCCGAACATCGGCCACCATCACACGTCCTCAGGTCACGTTCGTCGATGGCGCATCAGCGAACGCCACCGTGGTCGAGGTTCGCACGCCCGATCGGCACGGCGTTCTCCATGCGATCACTCGAGCATTCGCCGAGCTGGGACTCGACATCCGTCACGCCACGGTGCAGACGATCGGGAGACGATGTCATCGACTCGTTCTACGTCCGCACGATGGACAAGTCACTCGTCGAGGATCCGAATCATCGCCGAGAAATCGAACGCGCAGTGGTGTTCGCGTTGGAGTCGGATTCGAGCAGACTGGTGTCATGAGCGACGCAACCCCGGGAGACTTCACACGTGATCTCGTACGGTGGAGCGAGACGCTTGCCGGCATTGCGCGCACAGGTCTCGGATTCACACAGAATCTGTACGAGCGTGAGCGATACGAAGAAGTTCTGCATGTTGCAGCCGACATCAAAGCTGCAGCTGACGAAGCCCTCGAAGTGCGCCGAGAACAGGACCACTTCGTCCAGGAATGGATGGAGTCGGTCGGCGAAGGCGTTCCCGGATACGTCACGCCGAAAGTTGCAATCGGAGCGATTGTTGGAAACGACGATGGCGAAATCCTTCTCGTTCGTCGACCCGACTCCGGTGTGTGGCTGTATCCAACGGGCTGGGCCGACGTCGGCTATTCCCCGAGTGAAGTCGCGATCAAGGAAGTGCGCGAGGAAACTGGCATCGAATGCGAACCGGTGCAGCTGCTCGGAGTCGTGGACGGTCAGCGCATGGGCTTCAGTCGCTTCGGGATGTACATGTTGCTCTTCCATTGCCGTCACACGGGCGGAACTCTTCAGGGTCACCCGCTGGAGACGAGTGGTGTCGGCTGGTTCCCCGAGTCGGCACTTCCGGAACCCACAGCTGGGGCGCAGTGGTGGGGTGGGATGGCATTCGCTGCCATTCGAGGCGAGATGAGCGGAGCGTCGTTCGACGCGCCGCGTGAGTCGGTCTGGCGTCAACCCGAGAGCTTCGAGACCTGAATCACACAGTCGTCAGCACGTGCTGATGTGCAGTTGCGAGTGAACCTGGAAACGTCAGTCGTCGCGCTGGCTGCGCAAGAAACGCTCGACTTCTTCCATCAATGAGTCGCTGTCGACATCGGCATCACTCAACGTGGGCTCTCGATCCTCGAGGGCGTCGTCATCATCGTCGTCGTCATCGTCGTCGTCATCGTCATCGTCGGAGTTCTCGAGACGTTCGAGATACTCGGCAAGCGAATCATCTTGATTGATCAGTGCATCGATCTGATGCTCGTACTCGTCGCACCGCTCTTCGAGGGCCAGGGTGGGAAGGTGAGTGCCGATGATTTCGGAGAGCCGATCCAGAAGCGCCGCAGCGGCCTTCGGAGAGGGGATTTGAGCGGCATAGGCCGGGACTGCAGCCCACAGCGCGGCTGAGACGAGTCCGGATCGGGATGCCATGTCCCCCAGAACACCAACGATGCCTGTCGGACCTTCGTAGCGACTTCTCTGCAGGTCGAATGCATCGATGAAATGATCATCCGTCGACGTGCCGATGACTTGAGTGTCACGGCGATGTGGGACGTCGGCGAGAAGGGCCCCCAACGAGATCAGACCCGAGGCGTTGTATGTCTGGGCGACACCGACGAGCTGTCTGCAGAACGTCTTCCAACTCAGTGCCGGCTCCGGACCGAGGACCAAGATGATGTCCACATCGTCGAGAGTCAGTGTCCACATGCCGACGGTCGGCCAGACGATGTGTCGCTGAGAGTCCTCGTCGAGACGTACGTGAGGGCGAATCGTGGCGAAGTCGGTGAACTCTTCCGGGTCGACTTCGGCGAGTGGAACTGCCCCGGCAGCCTCGATCAGATGACGCAGCGCCATGCTTGCAGCATCAGCTGCGTCGTTCCATCCCGTGAACGCAGCCACCATGTACGGCCGGTGCAGTTCCGGTCGGCGGATCCACCGGATGTGATCGAGATCGGCCATCGGGCTCACGCTATCTCGCCGTCAGGCAGGCTGCAGATGGGAAGTCGACGCCGACATCACAGTTCGGGTCGAACGATGAATGCGCCGAACCCACCCGCTCCGAGAACTTCGTCGAGCAGATTTCCCTCGTAGACATCGTTCGGTCCCTGCATCAGGTCGTTTTCCGTGGCATCGGCAGATGTGGTGACGAGAGTCCACGCTTGTCGCTTGTAGGCGAGGTTCAGAGGGTGCAGACGATGGGCCTCTCGCCACCAAGGAACAGCGGCATCGTGACCGACTGTGCGTCGGAGATGATTGCCGAGTTCGAAACATGCAGCAGCGCGTGCCTCGGAATCGGAACGCGGTTGGCTCCGTCGCACGACTTCGTCCGGCGACAAAGCGAACTTGGACGATGCTCCATTGCGCACCCAGTCGATGAGCGCTGCACGGTACGCCTCGAAATCGTCCGGGATCTCCTTCACTGCGTGCATCATCTTCGACAACCGCTCGGGCAAGCCGTCAGGAATCTCCATGTCTCGCAATGTGTTGCGTTCGATCGATGCACCTTCGGCAGGGCGCACAAGAACGCCGTCCTCGTCGATCCACACCGCCATCGGAATATTGGTGAATCCAAATGCGGCATTGGCGGCATGTTCTGTGTCGACGACACTTGGATGCGTCGGGTTCGATTTCAGTGCCCACGGACGGGCATGTTCAGGGTCGACATCGAGCGCGACCGTCACGACGGTTGCGCCGAGGGGTTCGATGATCTCGTGCAGTGCTTGCCACCCGGGCAAGCTGGAGCGGCAGCCTCAATAACTGGCCCAGGCAGCCAGCACGACCTTGCGTCCTCGCAACGACGACAGGCGGAACTGCTGTCCGTCGAATGTACGAAGCACCGGATCGGCTGCGACTGCGGTCGTCAGTGCGTGGCCGCCAAGAGACGCCGGTCCGAGAGCACGAACTCCGTGAACGTCATCGACCACGATGGGCATGCCGAGTGCCTGTGCTGCCCGTTCGATATCGACTCGGCCATCGGAGGTGAGAGCCCCAGGAGCCGGAACGCACACATCACCTCGACACATGCCCTCAGGCTTTGGGTCCCAACCAGTCGCTTCGGTGAAGTCGGACGCGTTGCAGGTGGCCTCGGTGATGATCACCCGGTCAGTCTGTCACGTCCGGCGGGTGTGCAGGCGACCTGAGGTGGGATCTTCGATGAACTCGTACGTCGATCAGCGCTGACGCGCCGCTTCGGCAAGTTCGTGTGGTCCAGAAGCGGGGTATCCCTTGTGTGTCTGGACTGCTCGAGACCATGGATTCAGCAGACCGAACAGGCGATCGAGATCTTCGCCCATGGTGTGGATTGCTTCGGTCATCTGCACATCTGTCGCACGTTCGACAGACTCGCGAGCAACACGACCCGATTCGGTGAACGATCCATCAGCGATCAGGCCGCGACGTTCGAGTCGATCGATTGCTGAGCGGTAGTCGTCCTCACTCCAACCTCGCGTACGGCTGTACGACTTGAGCGGAAGACCCCAGAACAACTCGGTCATGAGGCCGATCTCGGTTGCATCGAAGCCAGCCGAAATCCACGCCGCTGTATGAGCATCGCCACGGAATTCACGCAACATGTCACCGAAGTGCCAGCACGCAGCGAGAGCATCGTCGGGAACCGACTGGCTCAGAGTTCCTGCGAAGAGCGGACGCCCCTCGGGACGCAGCACGGACACGGCACGCTCGAGAATGCGTCGAGCTTCGTCGACGCCAGCCGGGTTCGTTCCGAGAATGCGCTGCAGCTGGGCCACGGCGCCATCTCGTCGTGCAGCGCACACAGACTTGGCATCCGTGATTGCCCATCCTGCTGTGACGGCAGGAACGACGACAACCGGATTGAACACAGCAAACGCTGCTGCGACGAGTTCACCCGGAACCTGTCCCATGAGTGAACCGCGACTCGTGAAGTACGAAACCATCTCGGGCATGGCAACCCCGTTCATCTCACCGGGACTGGCAGCGAAGCCGAGCGCGACGTATCGCTCGTGACACTCACGAGAGAAATACACCTGACCCACGAATGGTTCGAGGGCTCCTCCGAGTGCACGGGCCTTGGTCGACAGTTCGTCTGCGTTCATGGGTTCACCATAAGACACCCGATGCCTAGACTCTCGACCGAGGCGTCGGAGGTGCTGTGTCGGTCGAAATCAGTATCTGTGAGGTGATCGATGAGAGCGTCGTGAATGCATTCGCTCAGCTGATTCCGCAGCTCTCGTCATCGAATCCGGCACCTGATGCAGCCACTTTGCAACGGATCGTCGACCACGATGCCACGACTCTGTTCCTCGCCCGTCTCGACGGACGCATTGTTGGTTCGCTGACTCTTGCTGTTTTTCCGATTCCGACCGGAGTGCGAGCCTGGATCGAAGATGTGGTCGTCGACGAGGCCGCTCGCGGTCACGGTGTGGGGGAGGCTCTGAACAGAGCAGCTCTCGAGAAGGCACGTTCACTCGGTGCGATCACCGTCGATCTCACCTCCAGACCATCTCGGGAGGCGGCGAACCGTCTCTACAAGCGCCTCGGTTTCGTCGAACGTGAAACGAACGTGTATCGGTACGACTTGGAAGACTGACGTATCGGAATAGCGATCTGTGCGGCGGGTCAGGTTGCCGGTCGTCGGTCTCCGGTGTGTGTTATCGGTAGGCTCGGCTTATGACCTCGATCGAGCGCGTGGTGACGAAGCGACGCTTGGAAGACCGCGACGAACCGTGGCGTTACTGGCTAACTCGGCCCGTCGCTGAGCGCATTGATGCGGTCGAGCAACTCCGACGAGAGCATCACGGATGGTCCCATGGAACTGAACCCCGACTTCAAAGAGTTCTTGCGATCATTCGTCGGTCATGACGTCCGCTTCCTGATCGTCGGTGGGTACGCACTCGCCGCCCACGGACACCCCCGGTATACGAAGGACCTCGACGTTTGGGTGTGGACCGACCCGACGAACGCCGAGCGCGTCGTTGCTGCTTTGGAGGAGTTCGGCTTCGGTGGGCTGGGGCTGGTTGCGGCCGACTTCGAGGAGCCGGATGTGGTGGTGCAACTCGGGCGCGAACCGCAGCGGATCGACATCCTCACGTTTGCCACGGGTCTGGTCTTCGATGAGGCGTATGAGCATCGAGTGCTCGTCGACGTGGGTGGACTACAAGTTCCGTTCGTGTCCGTCGACGATCTCCGTACGAACAAACTCGCTACCGGCCGGCTCCGCGATCTAGCCGATGCTGCGGATCTCCCTCCCAGCGGCGAGGGTCGTTTCTAACGACCGAAGGTAGACAAACGTGTACCGGTATTCATGAGACGACCGATCGACAGCATCGACCTCACGTGACTGGAAGAGACACATTTCTGGGCGGCGGTAGGCTGAAGTCATGGGTGAGCGCATGGCTCTCGTCGAGGCGAGGCGGGCAGAGATCTGCGCGATTGCGCGAAGGCATCGGGGCCGGTCGGTCGCGGTGTTCGGTTCGGTGGCTCGTGGTGAGGAGTCGGCAACGAGTGACATCGACTTCTTGGTGGAGTTCGAGGCTGGGAGTTCACTGTTCGATCTGCTGCACCTGAGCGAGGAACTCGAGGCGTTGCTGGGTGTTCCTGTCGACGTGGTCTCTGTTGGTGGGTTGAAAGATCGCGACGATCACATTCGACGCGAGGCCGTTCCGCTGTGAGTCGCAGCGACGAGGAGCGCGTCGCTGACATTCTTGAGGCGGCTGACGAACTTGCTCTGGTTGTCGCCGTCGGTCGTCAGGGCTTTACTGAGAGCGTGTTGCATCTCCGAGCGGCAGAGCGGCTGCTCGAGATCATTGGTGAAGCGAGCACCACCCTCAGCGATGCGTTCACCGCAGCTCGTCCTGGAGTCCCTTGGCGTGATGTCGGTGCCCTGCGAGTCCTCCTCGCACACCACTATCACCGCATCGACATCGACCAGGTGTGGCAGATTGCCACCGTTTCTGTGCCTGAGTTGGTCCGTCACCTCCGCCCCGATGGTGCCGGCCATTTCTCATCAGGAAAAGAACGCAACGCCTGACGGCATCGACCTTGTCGGCAATTTCGCGGGCGTAGCCTCTCCTGATGAAGATTCGATCGGGACTTCCTGACGATCTCAGCCAATTGACTCAGGTTGCCCTCAATGCAATAGCGGGCTCGGGTTACTCGATCGAACAGAAAGAGATGTGGTCCCGAACTTTCACTGATGAAGATCTCGGTCATATCTTACATGAAGACGTTGTGATCGTGGTTGAAATCGACGGTGTGGCTGCTGGTTTCGCAAGTCTGACCGACCAAGGGGACACGGCCGGAAACTTGAACTTGCTCTACGTCGATCCGAAATTTTCTCGATGGGGCGTAGGTAAAAGGTTGGTTCGCGCAATAGAGGACGAAGCACTCCGTCTCGGTATGACTGCGCTCTGGGTTGATGCTTCGGAACCTGCCGTGCACCGGCTCTTACAACTCGGGTATCGGCCTCATGAGAAGAACATCAAAGTCATCGAATCGGTGACCTTCGAGAACACCTGGATGAGGAAGATGTTTCTGTAGTGACGAGGTCTCAGATGACAGGTTCGGCGACACGAAGGGGGATTTAACGATCAGTCTTTGATTGGTAGCCCTCTTCGGCGTTCTAGTCTCGATGCATGGTCGAAGACATCGATCGCGCAAAGTACATCGCATTCGTTTCCCATCGTCGTGATGGAACACCGGCGTCGACGCCGGTCTGGGTCGTACCTTTCGAAGACGGCTACGCATTCACAACCGACGCGAACGCAGTGATCGCAAGGCGGCCCGTGAAGGTGGCTCACGCACAGTTGGTACAGGAGCCATCAAAGTCGTCCTCGACAAGTAATCGGACGTGTTGAATGGTCGCATCGTGCTTTGCGTCGATGGAGCTTGATGTGCTCGGAATTCTCTTACTTGATTCTCACGCAAGCCGATAACCCCCTGTGCCGCTCTCTCGTTACGGTGAGCCGTATGGAAATTGAAAAGATCTCCGGATTGCCGGCACACCCCTTGTTCGTTCACATGCCCGTCGTGCTCATTCCCTTGGCTGGGGTCATCGCCATCGTCTTCGCAGTGAAGCCGAAATGGCTCGATCGTTTCGGATGGGGCCTCGTGGCGCTGTCTGGTGTCGGCATGATCGGGGGGATTCTCGCTGCTTCGAGTGGAGAAGGACTCGAAGAGATGATGCGGGCAAACGGTGAGCAGATTTCGTCGTCCTTGAACGAACATGCGGAACTTGGAGAGACGGCGCGCAGCGTGTCGATTCTGTTCTTCATGGTCGTCCTCGCAATCGTTGTCATCCGATACCTCGTCAAGAAGGGTTTCGCACAGACGAATAGCCTCGGCCGAATAGCTGCATCGAAGGCCGGAGCAATCGTGATGGCCGTTGTCCTCGCGATTTCAGCCGTTGGTGCGACTGCCACAGTCATCGCGGCAGGTCATGACGGTGCAAAGCAAGTGTGGCACGAGGAATTCGCCGAAGATTGAGAGTTGAGCCGTAGCGACGGCATGGCGTTTAGTACTTTTGACGGTTTGCGTTGCCGGGGATCTTCGACGACTCGTATCGTTCCCGCCACCCCCTAGTCAGTCAGGAGCCTCATTGATGAGCGCCCATACGCTTCCTCGTGGATCCTCCTCGCTCATCACTACCACTGCGTTGACATCGACCAGGTGTGGCAGATTGCCGCAGTCTCTGTGCCCGAGTTGGTCCGTCATCTCCGCCCCGATATTGCCGGTGGTTTCTAGCCAGAAAAGGGAGACGAACGTGTATCGAATGACCCTTCAGGTGGGCTCACCATACGGGCGCCTGTTCGCTGCTGTGTTCCGGTCGAGGCTGTACTTGCGAAATCCGTCGTCTGCGTTTGGTATCGAACTGATACCATTTTCCACATGGCTATGACGCTCCGCCTCACTGACAGCGAACAGGAAGCCCTGCGGGAACGAGCAGAGGCGGAGGGCATCTCCATGCAGGAGGCCGCCCGCCGTGCCGTGCGCGAGTTCGTTGCGCGAGGTCAGCACCGACATCGAGTCGAGGTGGCTTCATCCCTCGTGATGCAGCGTCACGCAGAGGCACTTCGGCGACTGGGCGAATGAGCGAGCCAGTCGAGTATCTCGAACTCGACGACTTGGTGGAGTTGGCTTGCAGGTTGGTGGGTGATCCGCCGCCGATCCGCGACATCGGGTTGCTCGGGTCTGCAGCAGCGCGACCGGGCACAACTGCCTTCGGGCAGGACGCGTACCCCGACCTGACGACCAAGGCTGCGGCGTTGCTCCAGTCGATCGCAATCAACCATGCACTTGTCGACGGCAACAAGCGGCTCGGATGGTTGGCCACGGCCGTCTTTCTGGAGATCAATGGTGTCGAGGCTTCCCGACTCTCGAACAAGGTGGTGTACGACTTCGTCATGTGGGTGGCGTCAACGAATCCCGAGCTCGACCAGATCGTCGCCAGGCTTCGCAAGATCCTCTAGTGCCTATAGGTCTCGTTTGTGGACATACGTCCACCGGTACGGTCCGCTCGTCTGAAAGTATCGAATCATGGCTGAAGACATCGACCGCGCGAAGTACATCGCATTCGTTTCGAAACGTCGTGATGGATCGTCCGTGTCGACGCCGGTCTGGGTCGTACCTTTCGAGGACGGCTACGCATTCACAACCGACGCGAACGCATGGAAAGTGAAGCGGATTGTGAATGATCCATCTGTCACCGTTCAGGCGTGTGGAATGCGCGGTAAACCGACGCCCGGAGCGCCGGTACATCAGGGTCGCGCCGTCGTACTCGGTGAGTCCGATGTTGCACGGGTGCAAGATGCGGTGCGGTCCAAGTATCCCAT
>JBJTGN010000358.1:0-3512 GCA_046093905.1 Actinomycetota bacterium | reverse complement strand
CTACAATCATGGTCTGCTAACGAACGAAGAATTTCAATTGTTTCTTGCTCCGTTGAGTCGTCGTATACGACCCACTCCCATTCTTGATACCGCTGCCCTCGAAGAGAGTTGTAGGCCCTAAGGATTAAAGATCCCGTATTGAACGCTGTTGTTACTACCGAAACAAGTTTAGTTGGGCGATTTCTGGCTTGTGTAATCGTTTTTGTATACATAGCGAGTATCGCTCCGATAGCATGCTCACGCGTCGAGAATCCAAATGGATAATTCACCCAGCGTCTACGTATGTCCCACGGCAAGCTCTCTATCCCACATCTAGTTCTTTCCTCGGCGAAACTTATGATCACATGGGGCTTCCACGCGGATACAGCCCTTTCGATCTCGAATCTTTCCGCGACGAATTTCACTTCGAGTGGCAACTCGCGGTTTCCTAAATTGACAGATAGACGATCAAATAGCAGGTGACTACATTCGCCTACTACTAAGGTCCGGATCATCGAACTATCTGAAACTTGGCGTTATCAGCCTGGTGCACCAAAGCTCGGGTCTCCGAACTTATTGTTTGTCTCCGACGTATTTGCGGTATGACCCATTAACCCATCGAGCCTAAAGCGCACATCGTTGTTCAAACTAGTTGAACTCAGCGCTTCTGCCGTACAGACCAAGGTTGCCGCAGAGCCCTGATCAACCTTGGCGACAATCACCATTTGCTTCATGTCCTTCGGATGGGAATAGAACACTATCGATGGATAGGAACTTGTTACGCCAGTACCTTCCCAACCACATGAGACTGCTATGTCTGAGGATTCTCCGTCACCTGCGTCAGTATCAATTGTCACAACAGCAGTTATCAGTGACGTACCGGACTCACTAGTCGCGTAAGAGACATTTTGAGATTCGGTATCTCCTTGCGCTCCATTTTCCATGAGGGAAGTGAAGCCAGTTTCACCTCCAAAGAACTCCCCATAAACATATGCGTCCGATCCAGCTGGACCCTGTGGGCCGACATCGCCCTGTGGGCCGACATCGCCCTGTGGGCCGACATCGCCCTGTGGGCCGACATCACCCTGCGCACCCTGTGGGCCGACTTCGCCCTGTGGACCGACATCACCCTGCGCCCCTGCTTCACCCTGCGGACCCTGTGCCCCTGCTTCACCCTGGGGACCTTGCGGACCGGTATCACCCTTGGCGGCGATCAATTCCCAGCCGCCTATGTCAGGTGTACTAATCGCGGCGTCAGAGCTCACCGCAATATATGAGGCACCGTTATAAACCACGATGTCACCAACGAGATAGCCACCAGTAGGACCAGTTCCGCTGTAAGCACCGAAGTATCGATTGATGAAATTTCCAGTCGCACCCGTATCGCCCGTGTCACCCTGCGGACCCTGATCACCCTGTACACCCTCCGGACCGGTATCACCCTTGGCGGCGATCAATTCCCAGCCGCCTATGTCAGGTGTACTAATCGCGGCGTCAGAGCTCACCGCAATATATGAGGCACCGTTATAAACCACGATGTCACCAATGAGATAACCACCAGTAGGACCAGTTCCGCTGTAGTCACCGAAGTATCGATTGATGAAATCACCCGTCGCGCCAGTCGCACCGGTATCACCCGTCGCGCCAGTCGCACCGGTATCACCCGTCGCACCCGTCGCACCGGTATCACCAGTTGCACCAACATCACCAGTTGCACCCGTTGGGCCCGTTGGGCCCGTTGCACCCCGTGGACCCTGCGCACCCTGCACACCAATCGAGCCCCTTGCACCAGTCGCACCCTGCGCACCCGTCGCACCCTGCGCACCGGTATCACCCTGCGCACCCGTCGCACCGGTATCACCCTGCGCACCCGTCGCACCGGTATCACCCTGCGCACCCGTCGCACCAGTTGCACCATTCAAACCGTTCGATCCGCGACTGCCGGTTGAACCTTGTGGACCCGCAGCTCCTTGGGGCCCAGTGACACCGCCACGGCTCACCGGCAAGAAATATCCCATTAGGTCGATTGCTAAATGTGGAGAACCTTTCTTCGTGGAAACCACAAAACCATCGTTCGCCAACGGGATGATGAGCAAACGCCCAGTCAGTGGCCCATTAAACGACACTCGCGGACTTAGTGGGGGCGAACCTACGCCACTCCACAACAGAATCTCCCCTACTTCGTCCTTGACCAAAATCGGGTCTAGTATGCGCACACTCGCAAGGATTGATGTTGCGCCAGAAGGTACGCCTACTGTCGACAACCCTTTCACAGCGAAATCAGAGGGAGATCGTCTACCTTTTGGAGAAGGCTTCAAATCCGTTGCAACACCTGATCGAGTGTCAACTAGCAATTTATTGAGATCGTAAAATACATTTCCCTCACTGTCAGCCGTTGGTTGCACTCGTGAAGGGCGAATAACTTCAGAAATGCGTGAAACACTGGCAGCTGGTTGGGCTGACGCAAGAGCAGGGAAAATTTGAGCTACAACTGAGCCGACTGCAGCGCTGAGAACAAACCACCGACGCACACCGATGTGCGCATCAAGATCACTCGAGACTTGCTTGAACTGTCTTTCCCTCATCACCGAATGTCCTTCCAGAACACATGTTGCTAAAACGCAACGAAGTCAACTTTACACTACTCATATGTAATGTCAACTCCCAAAATGGAGAAGACTTGTTTATATTATCCTTTATATGGTACACTCAAAACGGGAGGAAACATTCGGAGGCAAAGTGAATGTTTGCTTAAAATTAGGGGACACCGGCACACGGCCCGCACTCGTCATGACCGAGAAGGGGTGTTCATTGTTGGTTGCCATTGACAGCGACATAGAAGACGTAATCCGACTTCATTCGCCGGAACTTCCAACAACTGTCGCCGAGCGCATTATGGAATTTTGGAATAACTATTCTGATGACTTCGAGTACACGATGAGTGGAGAGAACCTGTTTGAAATTCGATTTAGGGCTAGCTAGGTCAAACCTGGACTTTTAGCACTCGCAGAATTTCTCCCGGAGACGTCTTCAGACCACGGCAAAGCTTTGGCAAGACGTCGATAGACGGTCGAGTCTCGAAAGTGAAAATTCGATATAAGTTTCCGCGATTCAGTCCACAGTGCACTGCCACATCCTCGAAGCTGTCAAAACCCAACTCTTCCATTCTCAGGACCAACCAGTCTAAACCAACAGACTTTGACCGCACGACTTCACCTTAGCGCCCAACGAATACTACCCATTGCCAAAGTTCGGACGATTGCCTTCTACTTAATACCAAATAGATAAATTCTCGAATCCTGCATTGCCAAACTTGGAAGCACAAGCACTTGCCATAACAAAAACAATCCAAAGAAAATCGTAATAATTTTACGTTTAGATTGCTCAAACACCGAGACAAAGCGAATTGATCGCAACGAAAGAGCAACTCCCAGCGTGACTAGCGGAAAAAAATCCACTAGATATCGAAG
This sequence comes from Actinomycetota bacterium, assembly GCA_046093905.1. GTDB lineage: Bacteria > Actinomycetota > Acidimicrobiia > Acidimicrobiales > Ilumatobacteraceae > Casp-actino8. The sequence goes on along the minus strand of JBJTGN010000358.1, from coordinate 63 downwards.
CGCGACACCGAATGTCATCATCATCAAGGTCGGCGCAATCAACACTGCGAGGAGCAATACTTT
>JBJTGN010000357.1:0-3332 GCA_046093905.1 Actinomycetota bacterium | reverse complement strand
GGATTAAACAGATAATTGCCGAAAATGGTTCAGTCTGGTTCCACCTCAACGACGCAGAGCAACACCGAGCCCGATGCCGTCCTCACTGCGCCGACGTCTTTATAGCTCCACACGCTGTCGAGTCGCCCGTTCAACGAGAACAGCCGGCTCTTGCGGTAGACGTGGATGTATTCATGGCGGATAGCGATCGGGTTTGCGTTGGGACGCGGTCCCGGCGTCTTGTCCCAGATGACTGTGGCAACGAAGTTGCCTGAACCGAATACCTCGTCGAGGAGGCATCGGGCTCGGTGTTGCTCTGCGTCGTTGAGGTGGAACCAGACTGAACCATTTTCGGCAATTATCTGTTTAATCCCATCAAGTGTGTCCCTGATTAGTGAGGACCAGACTGATCGCGGCAGGTTATCGCGGTAGTGAGGGAAGTTGCTTCCGGTATTGAACGGGGGATCGAGGTAGGCAAGTTTTACCCTCGCGGCGTAACGCCAGGCGAATCGCGGCTGCTGAGTCAGGGCTTCCAAAGCGCCTGCTGCGTCGCCATGGACCAGCAGGTTGTCCTCGGGGCGTTCGCCATAGCTGTTCACTTCGCGTAAATCGGCGGCAGCGAGCCGGCAAAAAGAATCTAAGTCTTGTCCAAGCGAGACCAATTTCGACTCAGACTCGGGCTTAGTTGTCACTGTACGCCGGCGCCGAGACCGAGTCTGCGCTGTTCGGCTCGCACCAGATCATCTTGGTTCGGCTTTTGCGGTGACCAGGACGAGTCGACCGCGCCGGGGTTGGCATCTTTGACGGAACTCTCGCGAACATACGAGTCAAAGAGATCAGCCTTACCGAGTACAAGTTGGCGCATCGCCTCGTCGATGCTCTCTTTCGCCAGCAGTCGGTGAACCTGGACAGTCCGCACCTGCCCCATTCGATGGGCACGAGCAATCGCCTGCTGTTCCGTACTGGGCTTCCATTGTGGCTCGGTAATTATGACCACCGACGCGGCCTGGATGTTTAACCCAACTCCGCCGGCTTCTATCTGCGAGAGAAGAGTCGCCGGTCCACTGTATGCAGTGAAGTCATCGATCAACTTCTGACGCCCAGCGCTTGACACTGAGCCAGTTAGCGGGACGAAAACTCTCGCGCTGAGGGTGTTGTCAACCTCTGCAATATCTTTTATGAAATAGGAGAAAACATCGACCTTCAAGTTGTTGTCGTTCGCTTCCTCCACGATCTCGACAAGTCGCTCAAGTTTTGCGGACCTTGATTCGCCCTCACTGAGGAAGGTCGACTGCCGCATTGCCATAAAGTTGCCACTTTCGACGGCACGCCGGTATCTCCGCGAATCTGGTGCGCTCATGTAGACCCAGTCTTCGACCTCGATCAGTTCCGGCAACTCGTTGAGGACGTCTACTTGATTGCGACGCAGGTAGGCAGGGGCAACGGAACGGCGGAATGCGGTCGGACCGGGTTTGACTCCACCGACGTTCAGCTTTGCAGCAACGTCCGGTTGGAGGTATGAGACGAGATTTCTGAATTCCTCGAGCCTGTTCTCCATGGGCGTCCCGGTAAGAAATACTGCTCGATCATCACGGTTAAGGAGCGCACGAACGGCTCTGGAGCGCCGCGCATCCGGGTTCTTCACATAGTGAGCCTCGTCGATGATATAGAGATCTGGTCGCGTCGGGAGTTGCATCTTCGTGGCCATGCCGTAGGTCATGATCGCTACCCCGCCAGCAGCTGCCCACTCCTGCAGCTGCTCTTCGCGGATCGTCCCCACCACTTCATATGGGCGTAGGTGCGTATGTTTCGCGACTTCATTGGACCAGTTGACGACAACACTAGCCGGGCAGACCACCAGAAAGTGCCGAGCGTTCGAAGCCGAAGCGAGGTGTGCCGCGACGGCCAGCGCCTGGACTGTCTTACCGAGCCCCATCTCGTCGCCAATGATGACGCGTTTGCGGGATACCGCATACTGCGCACCGAACGCCTGGTAGCCGCGTAGCCGTGCCTTGAGTCTGGAAGTATCGAGCGAAACAGCCTCGGCCGCGGCAGCGATCGGCTTGCCCACAAATCCGTGGGCCGCCTCAGCGTCGCTGCGCGCTGAGGAAAACTGGCTCAGTAGAGCGTTGAGAGCTGCAGCATCCCGCTCGTAGGCCTCCCAAATTGCCTTGATGGGAACCGATCTCGCGGCGCCGGCCTTAGCGATTTCAGAGCTCAGCGTCTTGATCCGAGCGACGTCGCGGCCGGATGCGATGCGATCTAGCTTCGCGACTGCCTCAGTGGCCGCTCGCTTCTTCCTCGGCCCTGAGAAAAACATCTTGATTCGGCTGTCGTAGCGGGACGCGTCGTCGACCAGCGGATCAACCTGGCTACGAACGCTCTTGACTATCCGCTCCAGCTCGGCGGCCCTCGGTTCGAGGGTCTGCAGCGTTTGAAGCCGGAGGATGAGCCGTGAGTCTTGTTGGGATCGTTTGTCAGGATCGAGGCGGAATCTGACTCGCGATCGTTCTAGCTCTGCCTTTGCTTTAGCTGCCGCGTGGATGGCTTGGGCTGAGACGAGACCGATGCCCGGTAATTGTGCCAACGCACCGGGATGCGACTTGTATATGTCTGCAGCCGTATCGTATCGGCCCTTGAGTGCTGTGACCCTTGTGCCTTTTGGGAAGTACCCTCGCAGGTCGTCAATCGAGGTGGTGCGGAGAACTGCCAACATTGAGTTCTCGATGCTCGTATTGACCTCATCAGCGATTGCTTGCCGCAGCTTCCGCACCTGGGCCACCGTGCTTTCGGCTCTCGTCAGAATTTCAAGTAGCTCAGCTCTGCTCATCCTCGCCTCTATCCCTAAGCCTCCGAGAGCACATCGCGTTGAATCCTGATACGCAACTGTTGGCCGTCGACACTCGAATCAATGCCCGAAGGCTCCGGCAGTCGAGACACCGTTGCCCACTCACACTCAGCTGCAGCATCTCCAACGAATTGATGATGAGTGAAGACAATCACTTGCAGCCCTGGCGTTAAATGGGCCAGAACCTCAAGGGCGCGTTGGGTTCGTACTTCGTCGAAAGTCATGAGAACGTCATCGAGCACAAGCGGCAGCGCCGGTTCGCCAGAGGCGATGCGCTCGGCATGAAGTTCTGCGACCGCGGCGAGTCGCAAGGCCAAGAAGGCCTGATCAACTGTCCCCTCCGAGAGATCTCCGGTACCACATCTCTCGGCGTCGGAGCGGATCACCACCAGCTTTCGAGTCGTCCCGTCATCTTCAGCGTCTAAGGCGACCCACCGACCCCCGGTGAGGGCATCGAGGATCTTCCCTGCCTGCTCAAGTAACGGGCGAGTGTCACTTGACCCGA
>JBJTGN010000356.1:0-2580 GCA_046093905.1 Actinomycetota bacterium | reverse complement strand
TCGACACGTTGGCAGGCCACCCCGTGTGGAGCTCCTCCACCCGCAGAAATCAACTGTCATTGGGTTTGATCGATGGTAAGGCCCGAGTGGAGATCGCCATTCCTCACCTACCACTGCTGGAAGGGGTGTATGACCTCACAGTCGCCGTCACTGATTCGACGGAAATGCACCCCTATGACCACTGGGACAAGCGGATCCGTTTCGAGGTGAAGCAGTTCAGGGTTTACGATGCGGGGGTCGTCCATATCACGGCTGCTTGGCGGGCAACGGGAACGAAGGGCGCACTCGAAGGACAAGGGTGAAAACAGTGAGGGCGTCGTCCGCCGTACGAATCGGAATGGTGGTCACGCTCCTTGTGGCATCCCTGATTCTTGGCAAGATCCATGCCGACTACATTGGCGACTACGACTTCACGTCGTCGAGCCGCTTTCCTTGGATCCTTGCGCATGCTGCGATCGCAAGTTTGTTGGGCTACGCATCTGGACTTCCCGACAGGGTGTCGATGGCGTCGGTTTCGATTGCGGCGATGGTCCCTTCGTTGCTGTTCGCCGTGGTCCAGACAAGTTTGGGGGAATTCTTCGTTCCGCGCTTCTTCCTCTTGCTGTCCATTCCCGTCAATGTGGCCATCTTCTTGGTCGCGTCTCTGGTGAACCGAGTTGTCCGACGATCCTCGGCAGATCGAGAACGAGTCGTGTTGCTCTGCTCTGCAGAGCAGTCGGGGCAAGTCAGGGAAGATGTCGAGTATCACACCGAGATCCCTTGTTCAATCGTGGCAACGTTCGACATTGTGTCGTCTTCGGATTTGCGCAATGTGCTCGAGCAAATTCGAAGTCATGGACCTACCACAGTCGTGTATTCGGTGGAATCTTCGCAAGACGAGAATGTGATTGCTGCATTGACAGAAATCCACTTGTGGGGACTTCGAGTGCGAGACCTCACCGGCTTCTACGACGAATTCATCGGCAAGGTGCCGATACGAGAACTTGCCTCGACGGCAATCCTCTTCGACTTACGTGAAGTTCAGCACCCGCTCTACAGCCGAGTGTCACGGATTCTCGACGTCTCGTTCAGTGTCGTTGCACTTCTGGTGTTAGTCGCGATTCTGCCCCTCGTATCGATCGGCAATGCGATGGGAAATCGCGGGCATCTCTTCTTTGCCCAGGAAAGGGTGGGCAAGGGAATGAAGATGTTCAACATTTGGAAATTGCGAACCATGATTCCTGGGGATTCCACGAATCAATGGACCTCACCTGACGATCCGCGGGTGACGACATTCGGCCGATTTCTTCGGGCGACGCACCTCGATGAACTGCCCCAGGCGTGGAACATTCTGCGGGGTGAACTCGCGCTCGTTGGTCCGCGACCCGAACAGCCTCACTACGTCGAGGAACTGTCTGCATCGATTCCGTTCTACACCACGCGTCATCTGGTGACGCCGGGACTGACCGGTTGGGCCCAGGTCAACTATCCGTACGGCTCGAACCACAAGGACGCATACGAAAAGCTCCAATACGAGTTCTGGTATCTGCGACATCAGCAACTGTCATTGGATCTCAAAATCATCGCCCGGACAGTGCGACACGTGTTCGGATTTCAGGGTCGCTGACAAACGATGAATGAGAGGGTTGGCTGATGCCGAAATTGGGTGGAATGTGGATCCTTCTCGGGTTCTCGGTGGGCCTGGCACTTGCGATCGTGCTCTTGTTGATCTCGGCCAGAACCAATGTGCGCAAGTCGAACCTTGTGACGCGCACCATTTTGTGGGGTCACCCGCTGACAATCATCGCAATGTGGCCAGCTTTGGGGCAGAGTGGCTCTCGACCATTCAGCCAACGAAGTCTCGAGCGGTTCGAATTCGGTTGGGTCGTCATTACGACAATGTGCATCGTCTTGATGATTGCTTCTTGGCGTGAGAGACGGACACCTTCGAAACCCATCGTGGTCATGTCTGCCGGATTGATCGGCGTGATGATTGCTCAGTTCGTTTCGTGGAAAGTGGCCGACGACAGTCTTCCGATGATGTCGTATGTGCCGATGATCATGATTGCGATCTGCCTGGCTCTGTTTCCCCTCGACTTCGACGAAGTGGTGAAGTCACTCGTTCTCATCATGGCTGTGCTGTGTGCAGCGAGCATTGTTGTCATGGTGTCGGGTGCCGATTGGGCCATGCCGGTGGCGGAGCGGCGCACCTTGCCCGGTCCGAACGGCAATAGGTCTCTCGGCGGAGTGATGATGCACCCGAACCAACTCGCGCCAGTTGCCACGATGGGCTTGGCTTTGGTTTTGGCGCATTGGCGGCGCGTGTACATGCCGTTCGTTCTCCTGTTTGGTGCGACGTTATGGCTGACAGATTCCCGGACTCAGGTGGCTTCGGCAGTCCTGGTGGTTGCGGTTTGGGGGATCCACCAATTGCGATCGAAGTTCAGTTGGAAGGAGACTCTTCAGGTCACTGGCGCGTTGATCCTTTCTGCTTCGATCGGCGTAGTGGTCGTCCTGGCAACTCGGGGCTGGAACGTGGGCGTCCCGACGTTCGGCTTGGCGGAGCGGCCTGATCTCTGGGTGAAAGCAATCGATTACTGG
>JBJTGN010000355.1:0-10300 GCA_046093905.1 Actinomycetota bacterium | reverse complement strand
CCGCAAGCATCTGTTGTTCGCTGCTTTGGGAAAGCAGGAGTGGATTCTCTGGCTCGATGCCGACGTCGTGGCGTACCCGGCAGATCTCATTGCTCGTCTCGTTGCAACGGGTGCTGACATTGTCCAACCCGACTGTGTGCGTACTCCGGGTGGTCCGAGTTTCGATCTCAATGCTTGGACAGATGCAGGTCGTTGGCATCTGCACGACTATCGCGACTTCGATACCGTCGACCTGCACGCAGTCGGTGGAACCGTTCTCTTGGTGCGCGCCGATCGTCACCGAGACGGGCTGATCTGGCCGGCCTTTCTCTACGGCTACGACAATCCGCGCAAACGTCGAGATCCAGAGGCACTCGGTCGTCCGGAGATCGGCGAGATCGAAACCGAAGGGTTGGGGATGATGGCCTTCGACATGGGGATTTCCTGTGTCGGGGTTCCTGGTATCCAAGTTGTGCACGAGTGAGTCGGAGAAGTCGACTCGCCCCCGAAAACACCGCCACACCCCCTCCCTACTGTTGTTCCCATGCAACCTCCGCCCAACTCCCGCGATCACGAAAACTCGTCATTTGATGGCGGTGTCACTCACATCGGCCTGATGATCATGTGGCCCGATGGGTCAGTGTCATGTGGCAGTGATGCGACCGATCTACTGCGCACCATGAGAGGCGGATGGAATCCGTCATCGCTCACGGCTTTGCGACGGGTGTTGGCTCAGCGTGCTGGCATCTCGCCGCCGAAACGCGGTGAAACCAACAGGCGGTTCCTCGACCGTATGGAGGCAGCGGGAACGATCCGCATCTTCGACGTGGATCGTCACTTCCCTGAGTTCAGCGAACCGCCCTTCGACGACCCGCCCCTCGACGACGCCGCCTGAAAGAACCGCCAAACCGAAAATTGCTCCATCGAATTCGGCGACTAGGCTTTCGGCGTCCAGGGCGGAACTGATGAGTTTTCTCGGGTCCGAGGACGAGGTAACCGGGGGCTCAAATGGTGGAAATCAAGGGTTTCAATGACCTAGCGGTGATCGGTCGCGGTGGATTCAGCACTGTGTATCGCGCTCATCAGACAGCCCAGGCTCGAGATGTTGCGGTGAAAGTCCTCGATGTCGGCTCTCTCGATGATGCCCAGCGCACGCGGTTCGAACGCGAGTGTGCTGCGATGGGCCGACTCGGATCTCACCCGAGCGTGATGACTGTGTATGAATCGGGTTACACAGTTGATGGCAAGCCGTACATTGCCATGGAACTGTGTGAAGGCGGTTCACTTGCTGACCGAGTTGCAGAACTCGGAAGCCTTCCCCTCGAAGAGGCCCTGCACTCGGCGATTCGAATCGCAGGGGCAGTGGAGACCGCTCATCGCTCTGGCATCACCCACCGTGATATCAAACCCGAGAACATGCTCGTGACCTCCTATGGAGAGGTCGTCTTGTCGGACTTCGGAATTTCAGCGCTTGATCCCGTGCGAGCGGGCACTGCGACGGGAAGTTCTTTCACGTTGATGCACGTTGCTCCGGAAGTTCTCGAGGGCAAGCCGGCCGAGGCGCCCGCCGACATCTACAGCTTGGGTTCCTCGCTCTATCGCCTCGTGACAGGGGGTGCGCCGTACGCCGACGATTCGACTCCGCTTGCAATTGCGGTATCGAGGATCATGAATGACCCAGTTCCAGAGAGCGCAGAGGTGCCGAAGTCACTGAACAAGGCGCTTGCTAAGGCAATGGCAAAATCACCATCTGCTCGATACTCGAGTGCGTTGGCCTTCGCCGAGGCATTGCGAGACGTTCAGAAGGAACTCGGTTTCAGCCAGACCGAGGCGATCGTCGGATCGAGCCCAGCGTCGTCAGGGGGCACACGTTCGTCGGCGTCCGAGAACTCGACGACTACTGAGCTGGCACAGACGGCATCGGCGGCACCGAAAGCTTCGACGACTGGTCCGCGACTCCCCAAAGTGGACGTCCCTGTTGTTGCGAAGACCCCGACTTGGAAGAAGTTTGCTAGCACAGCTGCCGTCCTTGCGGTTCTACTCGGCGGAGGTGCGTTCGCTTTCACTCAGTTGAGTGGGGGGGACAGTGGTGACGAGAATGCGGAGTCTGCCGCAACGTCTGCGGCAGGTGATTCGTCGACCTCGAGCCTGGTCGATCCGTCGTCGACCTTGGTGGCTCAGACCTTCCCTCCGGTTGCCTCTCCGCCAACAGCGGCGCCGACCACAGTTCCACCGCCTCCGTCGGCCACGACCGCAGCGCCTTCGGCTCCTCCGCCATCGGTGACGGCAGCTTCCTCGACGACTTTTCCGTTCTTGGTGCCCGATCTGTCACTCTTCATTCCTCCGTCCTCGTTCATCTCGATTGCTCCGGGTGTGCTCGATGCCTTCACGTGTCTGTCGTTCTCGGTGTGCGCTCAAAAGCTCTTCGACGCGTGGAAAGCGAATTCGAAAGCGACGGCGGCGTACTACGCAACACCTGCGGCAGTTGACTCTTTGTTCGCGTTTTCCTTCGCTCCGGTGAGCGTGGGGTGGAATTCGACGGTGACCAAGCAGGGCTCCGATTACGTCTATGCGGCGACATCGACCCGAATTGCTCTGCCGAAGAAAGTCACATTCTTCTTCGTCGCCGGTCAGACGGGCTTCAAGGTTCAGACCGTGGTTGTGAGCTGACCCAGTGGAATTGCTTCTGCGACTTCGTGAAGGTGGTACCCACGTCGACGTCGTGGTGGAGACGCCTGCGAATGAGCCCGTCACACACATCGCCCACCAATTGGCGGATCGCTTCGGTGTGTCGTGCTCTGCAGCGACGCTGGAAGTTCTGCGGTCGGGGGCGGTTCTCCACCCAGATGAAGCGATCGGCGCCGCCGGTGTTGTTTCGGGTGATGAAGTCGCCATTGTCCAATGGACCGGTGATCGGGCTGGTGAGTCCACAATCGGAGGAGTTTCATTACTCGTGCGCACCGGCCCTCGTGCCGGAGATCGTGTCGATGTGCGCAGACGACTTGTGCTCGGCCGAGACGCTGATGCCGATGTCTCGATCGCAGATCCCTTGGTCTCGCGACGGCACGTGGAGATCGAACCCACATCTCATGGGTCTCTCCTGGTGCGAGACCTCGGATCGAGTCATGGAACTCTCGTGAATTCTCAGGTCGTGTCTGGATCTGTCGAAGTAGCAAGCGGCGACGTCATCTCGATTGGGGCCACCGAATGCGAAGTGCAAGCCTCCTCCAAGGTCGAACAAGGTTCGACACGTCATCGAAACGGTGCAGTCGACTTCAGCCGACCGCCGCGCATAGCCCCTGAACCGGTTCAACGCGAAGTGCGTTTTCCGGTCCCACCCGAAGAGATCGCATCACGCCGATTTCCCATTGTTGCCACGCTCGCACCTCTGGTTCTGGCAGGAGCAATGGCCTACTTCGTCGGACCGATCATGCTCGTCTTCGCGCTCGTGAGTCCGATCATGATGATTGCGAACCGCTGGGAAGACAAGCGCACCGGACGCTCCGATCTGGAGGAGGCGATCGAGGCATATGCGGAGGGGGTCCAAGAAGCCGTCGAGTCAGCCACTCATTCGTATGAGACTTTGTTGGCTCGCCGCTTGTCGGCTCAACCCGATGTCCGCTCGCTCGTGTCGTTTGCTGCGACCCTCGACCCTCGGCTCTGGGAGCGACGCGCAGAGGACAAGGACTTCCTCCATCTGCGAGTCGGAACTCGGGATCAGCAGAGTTCGCTCAGCGTTGTCGGCGGTCCACGGGCCGATGACGAGCGTGCTTTCGCAGTCTCGGCGAACGAATTCATCGCATCCGTCCTGGTCGATCCAAACGCGCCTTTTCTCGTCGATCTGATGAACACCCCGGGTTTGGGTCTGATCGGAGATCGCAACAGTCGCAACGACCTTCTGAACTGGCTCGTTGCTCAAGCTGCCTGCCAGTGCAGTCCGAACGATCTGGCACTATGCGTTGTCGCGCCGGACCGACCCGAGTGGGGATGGACCCGGTGGCTGCCGCACACCCGCACGCTCGGTCTTGATGGTCCATTCGCTCGCTCGGTGGCGCTCGACTCCGACGATGCCAGGGCACTCATTGCGCGTATCGAGAGTGTGCTCGATGAGCGTCAACGTCGCCTGCGCGCGAAAGCCGGAATGGAAACAGCCGAGGACATCCTCCCTCGAATCCTTCTCGTCGTGCCCGACGGTGATCGCATGCCCGATGCTTCGTTGACGCATTTCCTGCGCACTGGCCGTGAACTGGGCCTGTCGACGATCGTCGGTGGAGAGTCGGTCGAGAGACTGACCGGTGAGGTACGCACGATCGTGGATGTGTCATCGGGCTGTGCGACCGACACCAGATCGGGATCGTCGTCCTGCGAGATCACGATCGAGGGGCTCGATTCGACGAGGGCCTCCAACGTTGCTCGCTCTCTTGCGCCTCTGCGCGATGTGACGCAGAAGTCGGGAACCGGTGAGATCCCAGCGTCGGTCCTGCTTCTCGACCTTCTCGATGTGAACGACCCCGCAGCGGATGACCTTCGCAGACGATGGGATTCCGCCCCGTCATCGTTGGGTGCCGACATCGGACTGACGTCTTCAGGGGTGTATCACTTGGATCTGCGTCGACACGGTCCGCACGGATTGGTTGCCGGCACCACAGGTTCGGGCAAGAGCGAGTTGCTCCAGACAATCGTCGCAGCCCTTGCCGCCACCCACTCGCCGACTCGTTTGAATTTCATCCTCATCGACTACAAGGGCGGCGCAGCATTCAAGGACTGCGTCGATCTCCCTCACCCAGTTGGGTTCTTCACAGATCTCGATGCTCACTTGGCATTGCGAGCCTTGACGTCGCTCAACGCCGAACTGAAGCGACGAGAGCACGTCCTTGCCGAATTTGCAGCCAAGGACATCGTGGAGCTGGAATCCATTCGCCCCGACAAGGCCCCGGCAAATCTTCTGATCATCATCGACGAATTTGCGTTCTTGAAGCGCACCGTTCCCGAATTCGTCGCCGGTGTCGTCGACATCGCCCAACGTGGTCGATCCCTCGGCGTTCATCTCATCCTGGCAACACAGCGGCCGTCCGGAATCGTCGATGAGAACGTGCGGGCGAACACCAACTTGCGAATCGCACTTCGCGTCGCCGATGAACGAGATTCAGAAGATGTGATCGACCGTCGAGATGCCGTCGATCTGCCCAAGAGCCTTCCCGGGCGGGCGTACATCAAGACGGGGCCGACATCCATCGAGTTGGTGCAAACCGCGTATTCGAATGCTCGACGTGACGTCAGCGACGTAGCCGATGTTGTCATCGAATCGTTCGATTCGGTCCTTCGCGTTCGACCCCGTCGAACGGCAGTGCCCTCCACATCGTCCGATGCAGCAACCGACCTGCAAAAGCTTGTTGCTGCAGTAGAAGCAGCGTGGATCGGTCGGCCGGCTCAACCGCGGCCGTGGCTCGATCCCTTGCCGGACATCGTCGATGCTGCGGAACTCAATGTCGCGCGCTCGGGCTGTGCAGCAGCATTGGCTCTTGCCGATCGGCCGACGCAACAGTCGCAGGATCCTTGGATCTGCGATCTCGGATCGAACGGTCATCTTCTTGTGTTCGGGGCGAGCGGGTCGGGCAAGTCCACGGCAATGCGAACCCTCGCAGGTCAACTCGCGTCGACGATGTCTCCAGAGGACGTCCATCTGTACGTGCTCGACTTCGGGTCCCGGGCACTCGGATCACTCGCACATCTGCCTCACTGCGGCGGTGTTTTCACTCCCGAGCAGCCCGAACTCGTCGAGCGCACCTTCTCGAGGCTCGACAAGATCGTCGCCGAGCGTCGCGAGGCCATGGGCAGACTCGGAGTGACGACCATCGACGAAGCGCGCAGAGCCGGACTGAACTTCCCGTACGTCGTCACGATGATCGACGGGTATGCGACGTTCAATTCGACGTATCAACTCGTTGATCACGGTGAGATGAACGATCGTCTGATTCGACTCCTGTCCGACGGACGTTCGGTCGGGGTCATGTTCGTCCTCAGCGCAGACCGCCGCAATGCAGTACCTACGGCTGTCTCGAGCCTCGTTCCCCAGCGCCTCGTCCTCAGGATGGGCGAGATCGACGAATACATCTCGCTCGGGCTGTCAGGGGATCTCGGGCGGACCGTTCTGCCTGCGGGCAGAGGCTTCCTCCAGGATGCAACCGAACTGCACGTTGCAATCTTCGGGTCGGATGCCTCGGGGTCCGCTCAATCCGAGGCGATTCGAGGCATTGCGCAGAGAAGTTCCACACACGGATCGCCCGAGCCCGTGCGCGAATTGGCTTCATCGGTCGACGTGAGCGAACTCGCTGCCGTCATGGGTCGAGTCAGGCTCGGTATCGAAGGTGAGTCGGGGAACACCGTCGCGTTGGACCTCCTGTCATCACCCCACATCGCAGTGATTGGTCCCGAGCGCTCGGGTCGAACCACGACTCTGGCCACTCTGGTCTCGGATCTCGGGGCATTCGGTCGTCCCGTCCGCACTTTCCTTGCCGCTCCGAGACGAACCGAATTGACCGATCTCGGTGACTGGGAAGAAATTGGACGAGGGACTGACGGGTGCGATGCAATGTTGGTGCAGTTGGCAGCCGAAGTCCGTGAGCGATCAGGGGACGAGTCGGATCTCATCGTTGTCGTCGTTGATGATGGAGAGGAACTTGCCGACGGAGCGAGTTCGTCATCGCTGTCCGAAATCATGCGGCGCGGACGTGACGTCGGGGTGATCGTGCTTGCAGCTGTGTCGACAACTGCAGCTCATCGGAGTTTCGGCGGCTGGATCTCGGACTTGAAACGGACTCGCCACGCCGTGCTCCTCATGCCGGACGTCGACGTCGACGGGGACCTCGTCAGTGTCCGCCTCCCTCGAAAGTCGACCCGTCGATTCGTGCAGGGCAGGGGGTACTTCGTGAACCGAGGAGACATCGCCTTCGTTCAGGTCGCACAGTCGCGCTAGGAGAACTTCAGCGAAGCAATGATGTCGGCGAAGATCGGCGCCTGGTCAGGGGCCGCCTTTGCCGAACACTTGCAGAGGACCTGGATGACATAGTTCATCTCGGGTGTTGCTGTCGGGACCAGCACCGATGCCTCGGAGTGGAACACGGTGATTGGCAGGTCGTTGCCCGAGATGGTGAGGACGGCGAATCGTGCCTCCTTGCCGTCGACAGTTCCAGCGTGGACTCGCTGCAGTTCGGACTCTGGGTACTTGCGGCGGATCGCCTTGTGGGCCGAGGCAACAGCCTCATCGAGAGAAATCGTGCTCGCCACCCGTGCCATTGTTACGAAGACGGTCGTCGGAGAATTCGGCGAGCCTGCCGGATCGTGCGCAGCGATCACCGCATTCGCGTGCGGGCGAACCACCCAGGTGTCGGGCACGTCGAGTGCAACATGGGGATGTGCCGGGGAGACTTCGCTCGGGTACGCGGCTTTCATCGTCTTTCTCCGTCCTACTTGGTTCCGTCGATGCTGGTGTTGCCGGAATCATCGTCGATGAGCTGTGAATAGAACTCGTCGGCTGCCCGATTGGTGTCCTCGTTCATCGCCTGTTGGGCTGCGTCGCTCGCAGCGGCCAGCTGCTCGAATTCGTGTTTTGCCGCTTCGTAGCGTTGTTTGGCCTCGTCGTAGGCAGGACCGGTCGCATTCTCCATATCGGCGAGAGCTTGTTCCATGTCCTGCAGGGCTTCGTTCGCTGCAGCCTCGTATTGATCCTTGAGACCTTGGAGTTCACCACGAGCATCGTCGACGAAATCCTGAGCGGTGTCCTCCCAGGCTTGTTCGAGTCGATCGGCGGCAGCGTTGGCGTCGTTGATGAGGTCCTCGGGTATTGCGTTCTGCGCAGCCTCCGCAACGGCCTGGTCGACTTCGTCTCCGAAACCGAGAAGGTCCCCCACGTCGTTCCAGATCTCCTCCGGGCTGAAACTGAACGAGAGATCGAGCTCGAGTCCGATGCCGAGCGCAGCACCGATCTCCAAGTCGAAGCCGACTTCGTCCCAACCGAAACTTCCACTCGCCTCGACTTTTGCGCCGACTCCGACCATGGCACCCGCGCCGACACCAGCTTCACCGTATTGGCCCGACACACCGGCCGACGCGCTGGCGCTGGCTGTGACACCAGCCTCGGCCCCGGCCGACGCAGACACACCGTCCTTGGTGATGGAGGCCCCTGCTTGCGCACTTGCTGTTGCTTCGGCTTCGACTCCGGCTTGGGCTTGCTCATCACCAAAGTCGGTGTCGACTTTCGCTTCCGCACTTGCGCCGGCGCTGACTGATGCCTGGGCGCCGGCTTGGAGTTCGACACCTTCCTTGCCGATCGACCCCTGGAATTCGGCTTCAGCTTCGGCCTCAGCGTGTGCTTGTGCCGAGGCGGAGGCCGATCCCATCGGTCCGGATACGGATGCCGATGCCGATGCCGATACGGAAGCTGACGCCGAGGCACTTCCGCTGGCCTGGGCACCATCTTCGTCGACGCTTGCGGAAATCTCTGCTGACGCTTCTGCGTGGGCCTCGGCCTTCGCCTGTGCCTCGGCGCTGAAGCCTCCCCCTTCGACGTGAACCGATGCCTCCTCCGACGCACTCACTTCGACGTGCTCCTCAGCGTGGTATTCGTCGTCGGGAGGTTGTTCGGTGGTCTCGGGCTGGGGCAGTTCGGGCTCGGGCGTGACCGGCTGTGCGGGGTCGTCAGTGGGGATCGTCGACGGTGGCTTGTCCGTCGCCTCGAGTTCGACGTCGTCGATCACGTCCTCTGACTGCGGTACCGCATCCTCCACCGTCTCGACATCGTCAGGAACATCGACGACCTCGTCCACGACGTTCTTGCCTTCGTCGACGACTCCGTCGTCGCTGCGGTTTCTCATTCGCTTCAGCTCGTTCGCCAGGAGCTCGGCCGACAGCGCGGGCGGGTTGGCGATGATGCGCCAGAGTGCACCGATTCCCTCATCGATCGAGATCGCCTCTCGACCTGGAGGGATGGTTCCGTCTTCGGAGATCCATCCCTCGTCCCAGAGAGAGTTCTCAGCAGCCGTGTCGGACCCCGGTGCGACGGCTCCAGTGTCCCCGCTGCTCGACGGCGGCGTGTACGCGCCTACCGAGTAGCCGGTGGGATAGTCACCCTCCAATTGCTCGAGATACGCCACTTCGCGCAGCAGTTCGAGTTTGTCCGCGGTCAGGGTCTCCCCGAGTTTCATCAAGTCGGCGATGAGTGGATTGAAGACGTGGCTCAGCGTGGGATAGCGCGTCGTGGCTTGGCGAACAGTGAGAATGACCGATCCGACGACGTTGATCGCACCTTCGGTGTAACGGGCCTGTTCCACCAGGTCACCGGTGTCGACGACGATTTTCTCGGGCATGGTCGCTCGTGTCGCCGGGTCACTCGGTCGGCTGGGAGTCGGCCAACATCTTGATTGCTTCGGCGAGGAGCAGGAGGATCGACATCCCCGCAGAGACGTTCTGCAGACCCGCTGCGATACGACGAGCCTCTGCTCGACGTCCACTCACTGCATCGCGGTACCGGCGGGCTTTTGCGCACTCCCAGGTGATCGCGTGTGCGCGGTTCTCCAGCACCTGTCCGAGATTGACCATGTCTTCACTGGCTTGAGCCAGTTGAGAGATCGTCGTGCGGGCCCAGTCGATGTTCTCGCCGAGCGCACCAGGTCCGACAGGAGGAGAGGCTGGACTCACGTTCAGGAACCTGCTTGACGCAGCGCATCGCGACGGCGGGCGATCTCGGTGCCCGATTCGTTCAACGATGTCTGGAGTCGTTGGAGCATCGGTTCGAAATCGCTTTGCCACGCCTCGCGGAACCTGGCTGCAGCAGGTCCTTCCCAATAGGTGTTGGTGAGCTGATTGCGAATGGATGTGAGCATGTCGGTGACCATCGTCGACTGACGGTCGAACGTGGATTTGAGTGCCGACAACTGGTCGAGTTCGCCGCCAATTCGTGCCATGGTTCCCCCTCGTGTTGCTTGGCAGTTTGCCAGATGGATCGTGTCTCAGTCCACAGTCGCGCGCCTGATGAGTTCACGAATTCCCGTCGCCGGACTGCCAGGGGTGACGACGGCTCGGCGTGCATCCAGGTCTTCCGACCGACCGAATCGTCCGCCGTCGTCGATCAGCCAGGAACCCTCGCCCCAGTCGACCCAGGACAGTTCCAAGCCGAGCCAGCGACGACGACCGCGGTAGGTCAGAACCTGTGCATCGTGTCGGGACGTGTGCGCCTGGGCCACTCGAGCTGCAAGGTCGCTGACGGAAACTGTCGCACCGTCGAGCTGTGCGAGACGACTGAGTTGGTCGGTCGTTGCATGGG
>JBJTGN010000354.1:0-7779 GCA_046093905.1 Actinomycetota bacterium | reverse complement strand
ACGCGTTGGCGACTGATGCCCCGAGCGCGCCGCCGAGTGCCCCACCGAACGCGGCAACGACAAAGGTGCCACCAGCGACGCCGAGTCCCCCAGCGGCAAGCGACCCTCCGCCTAGCAGCGCCAGGCCATAACTCGTGGCAGCGGCCCCGGTGTAGGCGGTGGCGGCCCCGGTGTAGGTGCTCACGACAGTTCCGATCGCACCACCGATCGCCTCAGCGCCAATCCATGCGAGGCCCGCGCCTCCAGCAACGGCGGTGAGCCCGACACCAGCAAGCCGGGTGCCGCGCCTGAGATTCCTCTTGTCATGTTCAAGGAGCGCGCGGTATCCGTCGAGTGTTCCGATCTTGTCGGCAGCTTTCGCGAAACCGGGGATGTCGTGCCGGTGCTCCGCGCAGTACCGCGGGACTCTCGCTGGCCCCCGACCGCGGATTGCCATATTCGTACAACCGGGGGCGACGCAGCCCGACGTGGCCGAACCACAGTTGGCGCAGAGGTGCGCCGTCAGATGACCAACCGGCAGGTCCACCTTGCGGTGCTCGGATTCGGAGAAACACACCGAACACCAACCCACTCGAGCCTCGCTCGTAAGGTTGTCAGCGAGGTTGCAGGTCCAACGAGTCACTCGCCGGTGGCCCTCGGCCCGCTTCCCGGCAAGTTCCTGCTCTTTCTCAGTCGGCAGTGTCACGCTGTCGTGGGTGAACTTGGCGAACGCCCATGCGTTGTGGACCAGTGCACGGTTCTGGCTGAGCACCTCGGCACCCTCAAGACGTGGCTCGAGGTCTAGAGGCCCACCGGTGAGCACAAGTTCCGTGCCGCGGTTCGACCTGACGCGACACTCCAGTTGCCCGTCCTCGAGTAGCCGTGCCACGACCATTGACTTCGACATTCCGATCACCTCTCCTAGGACTCTGGCTCTGCTTGTCCTGCAGCCAGAGTCCCGACAGGCGGGCGCAGGTCAAGGCGCATCGCAGCTGCCCTCGCAGCATCGGCGCCCACGCCGCGGCGGCGTAGCAGCTCCAGTAGGTCCTCTTGGCGAGGCTGGCCAAACGTAAGCCGATAGAGCACAAGGTCTTCCTTCAGCCGTTCGTAGCGGGTCAGGTCGCTGCTCAGCGGGTACGGGAAGAGGTGTCGCTCGACTTTGGTGGTGCCATTGCAGATCCAATGCGGGGCAAGTTCGTCGAATCGATCGTCAACCCTGCTCGCACCGAGCGCGTATGCACGATCCCAAGGGTTCGCGGCGTTACTCAAACCAGCGATGAGTTCGGCACTGTGGAGTTCGGCGAGGTTGCGTCGTACGGCGAGACCGCCGTACCGCGAGACGCGTCCTTCTCTCTGTTCAAAGTCGACGGGGCTCGCTGGAGTGTTCCAGTGACAAGTGGCGTGGCACCACCAATGCAGGTCAATGCCTTCCTGCCCGATGCTCGTCGTGGCGAGTACGAACGGCCAGAACGGGCTGTTGAACGCATCCTGGACGTCTGTCTGCCGTGAGCTCTCGATGCTGGTCGCTCGCTTATTGCCGTACCGAAGCGCGAATCGTGACGCGAACATGATCGGCTTTGACGGGCGCAGGGGATCGAACGCTTCGTACGGTGCAGATCGCAGCGTGATCGCAGCGTTGACCTTTGCCGCGAGCGCCACCAGTCGCTCATCGGTCATACCATCAGCGACGGCCTGCGTGCTGAGGTGGAAGAGATACTCGTCAAGCACTGCCTCGAGGTTTCCCCACGCGCAATAGGCCAGTACGGCACGCCAGTACACAGTTCCGGGCAGTAGTTGATCGAGTAGCCCCATCGTTTCGGGCCGGTTGAACAGCGTACGTACTCCGCTGGCTATAACTGCCGCCGCCCTCCAGCGCGCGGCTTCGGTGGTCGTCTCGCCAGCAATGCGGTTCACGCATCGATAGGCCACGTTTGCTGGCCCGTATGTCGCCAATGACGCGAGCGTCTCGTCATCGTCGGCTACTGCAACTGCCTCACCTGTCGATTGAAGGCCGAGAGCGAGGTCAACATGCTGTGCGAGTCTGCTGGATTCGGCAGCGTCGGACCGTTCTGCCGCCTCGCTGAGGCCAGTCAATGCGTCTGCAACGTCTGCAGCTGAGATCCCACGGGGGGTTGCGTCAGTTTGTCCCAGCATGGTGCGCCAGTAGGCCGCCTCATTGCCGGTTCGACCCGTGAGTGGGTCGTGGTGCTCGCGCGGGTCAGCAGCGAGCGCAACAGACGCCACTGGCCAGAACAGCATCAGTGTTGTCATCGCGCCCGGTCGTCCGTTGGGCGCAAGGCGCCAGTCAAGTCGGCGAGCGACGTTGTCCGACTTGCTGGTGCCGCTCATCATGCGACGGGATGCGTCATGACTTAGTAGCGACGCGATAGCGGTGGGTGTCGCTGCCCACGAAGAGAACACGAGCCGTTTCGTGATGGGGCCGGCGTCGGCGAAGGGGCCGCCCGCCGGTTGGTACGGCAGCGACGACGGCATCCACAGCAACTTCCACCAACCTGCTGCCACAGTGTCGTCGGTGAGCTGGCGCATCCGCGCGTTACCCGGATCTATTGCTGTCCCCTGTTCGACCTGCTCGCGTTCGATTCGCTGCGCAGTGCGAAGGATCGGAAGTAGCGCGGCTCGCATGTCGGCGTCGGCCATCGACTCTCTGAGGCGATCACCCAACTGGTAGCCGTCAGCGAAGTTGACGAAGTAAGGCGTCGACTTCCAGTAATCGACATTGACTGGAGCGTCGAGCTCGGAGGCGAGCCGACGCAGGACCGCAAAGTCCCCAACGTCATCAGCGGTAACAGCGCCAACCGTGGTCACTCGCTCGGCGAGCATGCCGTCGTCACCGAGGCGCGGCCGTTCGGTACGGCACATCAGTCGGGTCAACCGCTGCTCCAATCGGGCGCGTACGCCTATCGGGTCTCCGCCATCAACTGCGCACCGACGGAACTCGGCGAGGTCAGCGGCGATGGCAATAACTTCGGATGAGCCGTCGCTGCCAGCGAGAAAGCCGAGCACCTTGCGCAGGTCGGCCTCGTGATCGTCGCCAGCGTCGGCCTCTTCGGCGTACGTGAAGGGTTTGTACGGCGTTGCCGAGAGCAGCAGGACGCGCGCCTCACCGTGGTCGAACAGCGCGTGGGCAAGTTCAGCGGCCTCCGGGAAGGTGGGGTCTTCGGGGTTGAGGAGGTGCCGGAAGCGCTGAAACTCGTCGAGAATCACAAGGTCAGGTTCGAGCGCGGCCACGCCCGCCTTCGCAAGCGCGGCGCGCAATTCACCGACGAGCGCGATGCTCTTGACACGTTCAGCATCGGTCAACCGTGTTCGGTGGCCGAGTTGCTCGACGTCCCGCAGAATGCGACGCCGAAGCCCACTCGTGCGAATCAGTCTGAGGAACGGCTTGCTGATGGCCGGGTCGGGTTCGATGGAGAGGTTGTCGATGCTCCGCTGAAAAGTATTGAGCTTGGTGACCCAACCCTGCAGCAGCGCGGCGAGGGCGCGTTGACCGAAGCCATCGAGAGAAAGGTCGTCCGCAAGGATCCGGTAGAGAAGCACGCGCTCATCGACTCGGCCACCGCCGCCGCGAACGTCAAACGAGGTTCCAGGTGTGAACGAGATGAGGTTGACGCGCTTGCCCACGAGCGGGTGAGGCTCGCCGTTGAGCTCGCCGGAGTCGCGTGCGAGAAGTGTGAGTCGGGTGGAGTGGTGTTTTGTCCCCTCCCCCAGTACGTCAAGCCGCGCGAGGTTCTGCCGTGCGATTGCGGCGTTCGAGCAAACGTAGACGACGTCAATCCGGTTGACCTTGGGCTCGTTTTGGAGTCGTTGGTTTGGGTTTGCGCAGACGCCACGGGCGACGCGGCGCTTGCCGGGACCGGTCTCGTCGGCCACGAGGAAGCGCCGCGCCCGGGGTGTGTCGTCGAACATCCGCTTCGTCACATGTGCGACAGTGCGGCGTTGGAACTCTTTCAGCGTGGTCAGATGTGGCTCGGCGGTGAACCTCATCGCACAATACCCTGTCGAAGGCGTGCCTCGCTGATCGCCGACCATAGTTGGGTGAACCCCTCAGGGAGGACTCGTTGCCCGCGATCGGTCGCCTGGAGACGCTCCACAAGTCGCGCCAGATCGTCGAGGACTTGGGGTCGTGAGGCCACCGCGTTCACCAGGAGTTCGAACAAGCCCGCCCCGCCACTCCAACCTCCCCAGCCCCACTGACCTGAGGCCTCGCTGCCACTACCGACGCCGGGCAATGGGAGTCCCAGAAGCAGGGCAAGAAACCGCAGGAACTGGTCGGGAGTAGTGAACTGCTTTGCGAGGATCTCATCGCGTCGTGTGCTCGGGTCGCCGATGAGCGCACTGCGCAAGAGCGTGGACCGCTGCACGCGTGCCGATCCCTCGCCAACCGATGCGGTCACCACAACAAAGGCCGAAATTTCCGTGATCGACAGGCAACCAAACACCCATTCGAGCTCGGCCTCGAGCATCGGCTTTGCGGTGCCCGCCATGCCGTACACACCGAGCTGCAGCGAGACGTTCGACGCATACGCTGGAACCGGCGCGGCGACTTGAACAGTTTGCGTATAGCCATCAGCGACATTGGTGATCGTTGATGTGAACGTCGAACTTGCCACGTGACGAAGCGCTCGCTCAAGGCTCCGCACCAACTCGTCGGCATCGGGGCGCTCCTGACCACCTTGGGCTGGATATTCCTCGAGGAGCGAACCCAGACCGCTCGCTGGGTCGAGGAATCTGTCAATACCCAGCGCATTGGGTCCACCGCGGAACTCGACCACGAACTCGACGTTGCGGCCGAACAGTCCAGCGGAGGTCGCGTTCGCTGAGCCGATGAAAAGGGCCGCTTGCTTGGCAGCCTCCACCACGTACATCTTTGCGTGAAGTCCCCCAAGTACGCCGCGTTCGGACTCATCAGAGACTGTGTCGGCATCAGCGGGCGCGAGCCCGGCATCCGACCTCACGACACGGCAATCTAGTCCGTTCACGGTTTCCGGTCGCAGGCGATCGAGGTCGTCGACCCGTGAAACGACGATTACCTCCGCGCTTCCGTTGGTGATCTCACCGATCCCCTCGTCGTCGAGGAACGGCGAGACCACGAGGTGACGACGCCCGATCAAGTTGCCGACGAGTTCGGGCCGGTGACGCGTGCGCCGCAGCCCGAGTGCGTGGAACGTCAGTGACACGCTGCCCAGATCGAGCGGTGTCTCCCACACAACCGGGCCTATTGCATCCGCGAGTTCCTTGATTCTCGTTTGGCGACTAGGTTCCATCTGGCGCACTGACATTGCCGGCAGCGCGCGCAGCAAGTCCATGATCGGGCGGTTGTTCGCGTCGGTCCGCTTGCCGTCGGGTCTTCCATCGAGGCGCACGACCGCGTCCCAGGCAGCCGAGTCGGTCAGGTTTCGCGTCAAGCAGATCAGGCGGAACCGGTCGTCGCCATCGGCGTCGTAGCGGGCGACCCATACCTTCGGGTGGAACAGGAACCCCTGTTCGTGCTGTGGGGCGCGCACTTCGTGGAGCATCGGTTCTAGAAACGCCGCAAGATCGTTTGGTGTACGCGGCGCTCGAATGTTGCCGCATTGGCAGAAGACGTCGACACGATCAGCAGCAGCGCGCAAGGCCTCTAAGACGGCGATCGGGTCGGACGCCTCGGTGAGTCCGTGTGCTGCGAATGCCAGTGGGACTGCGAGCACCGCTGACAAATCGACACTGAACGTCGTGCCGACGGCGTGCACGAGGGTCTCGCCTACCTCAGGTCGCAACGCTTCACGGAGCACGGCCCGCTCATCAGGCGCGAACATCATCGCCTCCGATCCCAAGGCCCGCATGAACATCGTTCACCAGTTGCTGCACCTGCGGCCAGCGGTAGACGGTCGGCGCAGGCCTCGTGGCCTTCCAAGCCGCAAGCATTTTCGAGTTGCGCAATCGGCTCTGTGGTGGCTTCTTGAGCATGACCTCGCGCTCGGTGACGAGCTTCCGGAGGGTTGGATGGTCTGCGATTGCAGCAGTTGGACCTTCAGCGAGAGCGAGGAACCACACGTCGAAAAACGAGCGGGTGAGTTCGTTGATGCGCGGATTACGTCCCCTGACAAAGGCCCAGAAGCCTGCCGACGACCATACGTCGAACAGGCGCTGCCGCTGCGATGCCTTGGTGGCCCACGCGGAGAGTCCGTCACGCGCCGCATCGATGTCGGCGGGCGCCTGGGTGTAGCCCTTGGCGACATACGCCTCGGACACCAGCAGGTGGTACATCCACTGTGCGCCCTCGATCGCCAGTGAGAACCTTTCGGCATCCTCGAGTGCCGAGACCATCTCCGGCGAGGCGCCGAGGCAGAGTGGTTCGAGCCACGGCGCTGCCGTTCCTGCGAGCGGTTGGGTGGCCGACGCCAAGTGGGCCAGCATCGAGCCGGGCGCCGTGTCCAGCCAGCGTTCACGCAGCCACACCGCCTCGGAGCGCGACAGCGCAAAGCCACCGTCGATGTTCACATCGGGGAAGTCAGGTGGAGCTGAGCCGATGCCCGGGTGCCATGTGACATTGCGACGCTCGGCCAGTTCGTCAGCATCACTGGTGTTGGAACGGTCGTCAGCGGTCCACCGAAGAACATCGCTCTTGGTGCCCGAACGCTGCAGGATTCCCCACGCTGTGAGACCGGACCAGTACGCGGTGGAAGGGAGCTGCTTCACCTGTGGACCAGCGGCGCGACCGATCAGCCCGGAGAGTCGGTCCGTTTCGTCGACCGTGTCGTCGTCGAGGAATGCCTTGATGAGTTCGCGTTCCATCCTGTCGAGCGCGCCGGCAGGCTTCCCCTTGGTGGAAGCTCGGCGGCACAGCCACGGGACGAACAACAAGTAACGGGCGCGGCTCTGCAGCACCGAGGTACCCGGGAAGAGCACGTCCGACAGTACGACGAACACCTGTCGCCCGCCGAGCTCGTCGGTGGTCTCGCTCTGCGAGAACATCCGAACGATCTCTTGGACTCGTCTCTGCTCTCCCGGCGAGGCGTCCAGCCATCCAAGTGTGGAGGTCATCGCTGAGAGAACGCTCCACTCGGCATTGAGTGTGACCTCGCCACCGATCGACGGGTTAGTGCACTGCGCTTCACGCCGACCTACCTGTAGTCGGATCGATGCCGTACTCTCTCAGTAGTGCCTTCAACTGAGCAACCTCGGCCACCAACACATCGCGCTCTGCCTTCAGCGGTGATTTCGTCTCCGTCTCGATGCCCAGCTGTTCTCGAACAAGACCGATGAAAAGTTTGCCGTGACTCTCCGGCTTCCCGAGGAAGCGTCGCTCGAGGTCGCTCCTCTTGTCGCCGCTGCGCCAGAGCTCGTACATCGTTCGAGGCGTGTCGAGGTCGGTCCCGTACGCCCCGAGTTCTCCCATCTCGCTCAGAATAGGCGCACTGGAGCATCAGAACTAACGACATCGGGCAGATCCACCATTTCTTCGATCTCCCGTCGCGCCCCTACGCGACGATTGAATCATGAGGTGGCCGACGAACACTCTCCTTTCCGTGCGTTACCCAACGCATAGGATCGAGTGGAACCGTCGAGTCGTCGGGTCTGCGCCCCGTCGGCGAGCAACAGGTCGTTCGAATCGGCGGTAGTGATGACACGGAGTGCATGGGTCGGAAGGGCAGTGTCGATGTTCCCGAGCGCCATCTCGCCGATACGTCCGAGGCTCGAACAGATGCGAGCGGACTGCTCACGCTGGTGCAGCGAGCTTCGGCTGATCACGTCGGCGTGGAGTCCCATGGTGTGGACCACGGTCAGCGCAGTAGGCAC
>JBJTGN010000353.1:0-1229 GCA_046093905.1 Actinomycetota bacterium | reverse complement strand
CACCGAGACGACTGTTCCAAAGCCGGCTGCCCACGCCTTCTGCACCATCTCGAAACTCGCACGGCCGGACACGAAGAGTCCCCACTGATGAGCCGGTAGTTGCTTGTCGAGCAGCAGGTGTCCGACAACTTTGTCGACTGCGTTGTGGCGGCCGACGTCTTCGCGCACGACAACCGGGTTGCCCGAAGCGTCGAATGCCGCCGCCGCATGACCTGCGCCGGTGTCCTTGAACAGCGACTGGTGTCGCATCACGGTGTCCGGGATTTCGAGCAGGGTCTCGATGTCGAATTGCACGATTTGGTTGGGCGACAACGGCTCGAGACGGTCGGCGAGGTCGTCGATCGACTGAGAGCCGCACAGACCGCAGCTCGACGTGGTGGTGCCGAGCCGCGATTCGGATACGGGCGCTCGGCCACCTGTTTCGACCGTTACCACGTTGAACTGGCTCTCGACAGCCGAACTCGATGCGCAATAGCGGACGCCGGTGACGGGCATGCCGTTCAACAATCCCTCGGAGTGACAGAAGCCAACGGCGAGTTCGTAGTCGTGACCTGGAGTGCGCATCGTTGTCGACACCACGTGACCGTCGAGCTGGATCGTCATCGGTTCCTCGACAATCAGGTCGTCGGGTGTGCGCTTCGATCCTTCGCGAGTCAGTTTGACGACGAGGAAGTTCTCGGTGCGCCCACGAACCATGCACCGAGGCTACGGGCGTCGAGGTGGCGCAAACTCTGCCACACCCCCTGGACATGGTTCACGCATGAAAGCGGCGGAGATGATCACGGTGGGTGTTCCCGGGTGGGGCGCTCTGTCTGGATGCTCGGTACCCGATCTGCGCGAGTGTCTCGATGGATCGCGTCGGGCTCGTGCCGTGTTGGACGCGTTCGACGCTCAGATCGCCGGTCTGTTGCATGAGTCGACGATTCGGGTCGGCACACATGAACGAGGCATTCCTGAGGTCGAGTTGGTGGCGCATGGTGGGATGACACGGCGTGAGGCGGGCGATGTGCTGCGTCGGGTGCTCGTCATCGAGGACGCGCCTGTTGTCGGAGATGCGCTGGCGGCGGGGGATCTGTCGGCGGGGCATGTGGATGCGATCTCACGCGGGTTGAAGATCGCCGGCGAGTCTCGGGACGCCTTCTTGGAGTTGGTGCCCGGGCTTGTGGAAGCGGCGTCGGAGATGTCGGTGCCCGAGTTCGCTGCCGAAGTTTCTCGGGTCGCAAAGGGTG
>JBJTGN010000352.1:0-5232 GCA_046093905.1 Actinomycetota bacterium | reverse complement strand
GAGGTATCAGACTGGTGAGACTAGCTACTCGTTCAACATATAAAGAGTCCGGAGGAAGCGGTGGCAAGTAGGTAATTCGATCAAATTCCGAACTCCAGCGAGGATTTCCAAAGCGAAACCCAACAAAAGGTTCGGTTGACTCGAGCCGAATCGAGTCAGGCCGGAGGTATGCAAACAACGTGGTAGGTAAATTTCGAAAGCCATTTGTCAATCCTGGATTCATTATTAGCACTTGTTGAAAATCCAACGCTTGCCGGGATTGATAGGTCTCGTAAGGCGGTAGCAGTGAGCCAAACTTCAAAACCATCACAGCAAGAGTTGTCATGACTGGCAAAATTGCAAGCATGGTCAAGACAATATGAGTCCTGAGAGTCAGCGAAGATTCAGTTCGTAAATAGCACCAGGACCCAAGTGCCATCACCGTGCCAACAAACGCAGAAGTTGGTCGGGCGCCAGATGCGATTACCATCGCGAAAGTTGCTAGCAGCAGTAAATGGTCTGAACGAAAATGCCACCACCGCCAGAAAAAGTTCACCGCAATCATCGTGCCCGCAATTGACCATGCAATTGACTCTTGGTAAACATAGGGATCGATGAGCAACATCAGTAGTCCAGCAGGCCCGATGAGAATTGCTGCAGACATCATCCCCAAAGGAACCCATGATTCTTGTTGAATACCAGCTGACTTAATTACGCGAGAACACAAATCAATTCCAGCCCAAGATGCAATTCCTGATGCCACGGAGATAAACAAAGCTGCATTTTCAAAAACTTCATTGCCGCCTAGAAAGAGAAATGGGATTCGAATGACGCTGGGGGCTATTCCAAAATATCCATAACACTTTTTGTCCACAAAAAAACATTCCCAAGGGTGAGCCTGAGGATCAATCCACAAGTGCCCAGCCAAAATTGACCGGGCTTGCTCTGTGAAGTAACTATTTTGAAGGAACAACGATGAAGTAGCTGAATCAAAAGTCCAGTGTGTACTCCAGCCGAAGACATACAGCGAGGTGAAAGCAGCGCAGCAAACCGTAAATGCCTGCGAGCAGACACCATAGTGAACTTGTTTTACTCGCAGTGAAAGTTTCAACTTTACAATCCGTTTAATGCATGAGTTTGGGCTATTTTTGCAATTGAATTGGGTTTGCAAGTAGAGAATAGATGATGGGCACAGGTTTGAAAGACGTCGAATTCGGAGAAAAATTGTCGGGTACTTCTCTTCGATGAAGATGCCTGAGCTCAACCTCATTCAACTCTAATTCCCTGCTAGTTCTGGCGCCCCCGGTAGGAATCGAACCTACGACCTGCGGTTTAGGAAACCGTCGCTCTATCCACTGAGCTACGGAGGCTTAGCCCTTCAGGCTAGTGAGAGAACGTCAGTTCCTTGACGGGATGCGAGCAATGAAAACCGAAAGCAAGGTGACCGCGACGACTAGGCCGATGAGTTGCATCACGACGAACATCGGAACCGATGCTGGTGCGATGCCAGCGAAGGAGTCACTGAAGCTTCGCGCAATGGTGACCGCTGGATTTGCGAGCGAGGTGGACGACGTGAACCAGTATGCGCCCCCAATCCATACTCCAACGGCGACGGGCACTGAGTCTGCACGAGGTCCCCTCGAGATCAGGAAGATGACGAGCAGAAGCCCGACCGTGGCGACGACCTCACCGAGCCAGATTCCACCACCTTCCCTGACCTTCGTCGATCGCCCAAGAACCTCTACCCCGAACATCAGGTTGGCAATTGCCGCACCAACGATCCCACCGATCGTCTGGACGATTGCATAAGGGACGACATCACGCCACGAGCGTCCATCGAACCAGCAGGAAGCGACTGTCACGACGGGATTGAAATGCGCACCTGAGATCGGTCCGAACATGAGGATGAGCGCAATGAGCGCACCAACGGTCGCACCGGCGTTAGCGAGCAACTGAAGAGCGACGTCGTCCGTGAGGTTCGTAGCCATGATCCCCGAACCGACGACCGCGATGATGAGGAGGGCCGCGCCGAGGAATTCGGCAGCAAGTTGTCGGAGTACGCTCACTTAGTTTCCACGCCGAGGTCGTTGAGCAGTTCTACGACGCGACGACGGATCTCGTCTCGGATTGGTCGCACAGCATCGACACCGAGGCCCGCGGGATCGTCAAGCACCCAGTCCTCATAACGCTTCCCGGGGAAGATCGGACAAGTGTCGCCGCAACCCATGGTGATGACGACGTCTGCCGCCTGAACAATCTCTGTGGCGAACGGCTTCGGATACTCAGATGAGATGTCGATTCCGACCTCGTTCATCACCTCTATCGCCGCCGAGTTGACTTCCTTGCCCGGGTCTGAACCGCCGGAATAAACCTCAACACGATCCCCAGCAAGGCTCCTTACCCATCCAGCGGCCATTTGAGATCGCCCAGCATTATGGACGCACACGAAGAGCACAGTTGGCAAACCTGAACGGACTTTGCCTTGAACCTTTGCGATCGCTCGCAAGCGGTCGCCTGCGAACCTGGTGGTAAAGATCGGAACAAACGTCTTGATCTTGGCATCTCGAAAGCTCACATAAGACTCAATGACGATCGGCTGAATTTCACTCTCGTCAAAGAGTCCTGCAAACTTACGAGATAGCTCCCTGATTGACTTAGAAACAATCTCCCTTGCTTCCTCCTCTAAGAGGTTGTTCTGATTCATGACCTCGATGCTCCTTTCACGTAGTTGATTCTCTGTTCAATGAGGCCAGCAATTTCAGTGAAGGCTTGCTTCGTTGCCCTTACGGAGGGATCTGGGATTGACCAATGCCAGTCAGTTAGTTCCGGTCCGATCTCCTCGAAAGCCGAGTCGCAGACAGTGATGACAAGTGACCCCCGAGTCAACTTCGTGCTGAAGCGTCGGGGTCTTACAGTACGAAGGTCAAGGCCGCGGGCCCGTCCGACTTCGACTGCTAATGGGTGAACAGCTGCTGCTGGATTTGTGCCAGCACTTGTCGCATGGAGCCCTGTGATGTCCATCCACAACGCGGATGCGAGCTGGGAACGAGCAGAATTCTCAGTACAGACGAAGATGACACGGTTTGGCATACGGCTGCCATGGTCGCCAGGAAGAGATGAATGCTGAAGTGAAACAAACCGTTTACGGCCGTCCGACAGAGATTTGGAACGGACAATAAGGCCTGCTTCCTCGAGTACGTCAAGGTGATGTGACACAAGGGGCGAACTCAATTCGAGATATTCACGAATTGCATTTACTGTTCGGTCGGAGTCACGGACAAAGTCGACGATCGCAAGCCTCACCGGATCACCTAGCGCCGCGTGTCGCCGGGCTCTAACAGTTAATGAGGTCACCCGACCAGTGTATATAATCTCAATAGATGTTGAGATAAAAGAACTGCCTTTAACGACAAATGGCAAAGGTGCCTCGGGAAATCCCGAGGCACCTTTGGTGACACCAGATCGAGACACAGAGGGGTTGGTCTCGATGCAATACCTACCTACTAGGTGCCAACAATTCCGCCATTTTTGCGGGTGATGACGATGATGCTGTCACGTGGAACGGAGCCACTTGCGCCCGAGAACGGTTCAGGGAAGTTTGTCACTTTCGGATCACCATCTCCAGGGTGCTGCAGATTGACAAACATCGTCTTTCTGCTCGGAGTCACGGCGACACCCGTCACTTCGCATCCAGCAACACCGGTGAACAGTCGCTTGAATTCTCGCGTGCGCGCGTTGGCAACGAGCATTTGATCGGTGTTCTTTCCGGGCTGTTCGCCGTCGGTCTGCACGAAGACACGATCGTCGTCGTCAACCCAAATTCCATCAGGAGAACCAAACATTTGACCACCCGCGTCGGCGACCGAATCGGCCAGGGCAAAGATTTCCCAGACAAACGAACGTCCGAGGTGTTCGTTCCAATCTCGGAACTTAATGATGTGACCCCAGGTGTTGACGGCACGTGGGTTCGACTTGTTTGTCGATGCCTTCCCTGTCGTCCCGCGCTGAGTGTTGTTGGTCAAGGTGACGTACATGTCACCATCTTTCGAAGATGAGATCCACTCAGGGCGGTCCATCTTGGTCGCTCCTACCGCGTCGGCCGCAAGCCTCGCATGGACCAGAATCTTGTCGATAGTCCAAGAAGACAAGACGGGGTTCTTCGGGCTCAGCTCCAGCCAGTCACCGGTGCCGTCGTCATTGAACTTTGCGACGTAAAGCGTTCCTTCGTCGAGCGGGCTCACTCCCTCGGCGATCATCTTCTTCCAGTTGTCGCGAGATACGAACTTGTAGACGTAGTCGAAGCGCTCATCGTCGCCCATGTAGACGACGATTCGTCCGTTCTTGCCCTCGACAACCTCCGCGCCTTCGTGCTTCACGCGACCGAGAGCGGTTCGCTTGACAGGTGCGGACTTTGGCTTGTTGGGGTCGATTTCGACGACCCATCCGAATCGATTCCCTTCATTGGCGTATGCGGGGTTCGACAAGTCGAAACGTGCATCGAACTTGTGCCAGCCGTATCCGAAACCGTTGGCGCTGTAGCCGTAACGAGCCTGCTCGGCGCTTGCCTTCCAGGTCGCCGAGTTGGCACCAAAGTAGCCATTGAAGTTTTCCTCACAGGTCAGGTACGTGCCCCAGGGCGTGTAGCCATTCGCACAGTTATTGAGGGTGCCCTGAACTGGATTCCCGGCAGCGTTTTGCAGAAGGGCACTGTCGGCTGCCGGTCCGCTCATTTTTGCGATGGTGTTGACGTGTATGCGTCGGTTCTTCGCACTCTTGGCAATTTTCCACCCTTTGCCGGCTTTCTCGATCTGAATTACAGACACGCCATGAGCTGCCTGAGACAACTTGACATCATCCAGGCTCGTTGCATTTGCTTTGCCCATCACGTGTTGATTGGTTCCGTATTCATGGTTCAGGCACAACAAGCCGGACTGCTCATCCCCGAAGTACCACATACCGTCATGACCAATACCAACGCTCTGCTCCTGTTGGGCGGCAGTGAAACCGGAGTACGCAAACGACGTCCCACTGCCATCCAACTTCTCCCGCCAGGGGGCGAGCACCGAGTAGGTGTACTCGGGAGCAATTGTCGGCATCGGACCCGCTTGCAACGGGATCGACGTGAAGCCAATCTTCGGACTCTTGGCCACTCGACGCGTCGCTTCAGCGATCTGGGCCTTTGGCGACGCCGCGGCGGCGGCTGAACCGCCGAAGAACGCCACTGCTGCGGTGGCGACCCCGCCGATGAGCACG
>JBJTGN010000351.1:0-1682 GCA_046093905.1 Actinomycetota bacterium | reverse complement strand
GAACGGCTCTGGACTTCGACCACCTCGGGTCGAAAACCTCGGGGGCGACGACCCGGAAGTCGCCTTCCACCAGGTGGTGCAGCCAACAGCCACAACAGACCGACACTGACGATCTCCGGGAGGTGTCGCGCTTCGCCAACGAGTGGAATCTGCCCATTGACGAGATCGACAACTGCACCGATCATCAACGCCACAGCCAAGACCAGCGCGACAGGCATCATCATCCGTGCACGCGTGGGCTTCACCGCCGCCACGAGGAGCGCGACTCCGAAGGCAATGCTGAACGAGCCGAGATGTCGTGCGTCATGCGCGGACTGCGAGCCCGAGCCGAGGAGATCAGGTACCGAAAACACGATGACTTCGAGGGCACAGACCGCAAGCACGACCCGAGTGAACGTCCATCGCGAGAATCCGCTGACAATTCTGGCTTTCTTCGTGATGGCTGCGGACAAGTCAGGGACTGGCTCGGCTGACCGTATGGACGAACGGCGTAGGTGATGGGCGAACTCCGCGAAGTTGAAACATGCCGAGCACTCGGAAAGGTGCAGCTCGATCTCATGAACTGGGTGACCGCAGTCTTCCCCATCAATCATCGCGCTGATTGCGTCTTGCCACAGTTCGCATTCCATTGAACATTCAGTCGTTGTTGCCCTTCAAAAAGTTCCGAGCAGGGACTACCGCGTGGCAAGATCCTGTTATGACTCCGTCCGATCCTTTGCGGCACCACGTCGTAGCAGCCGCTGATGGCGACGAGAGTTCGTTCTCCCGCATCGTGATCGCGACACAAGGGGATGTCTGGCGCCTTTGTCGCCTACTTGGCTCACCAGCCGACCCGGACGATCTGACACAGGAAACCTTTATGCGTGTTTACCGGTCGCTCGCAGGATTCCGTGGTGACTCCATGGTCCGCACGTGGATTCTGTCGATCGCCCGACGGGTGTGCGCCGACCAGGTTCGCAAGCAGAATCGCCATCGGCGCCTGGTAAGCCGGCTGATTCGACTTGAGCCGCCTGACCCATCGACGTCAGCGCCAGACGGATCGCTGGGCGATCTGCTCATGTCGATCGAGGAAACGCGACGCGAAGCATTCGTGCTGACCCAGTACATCGGACTCAGCTACGAAGAGACGGCCGAGGTTCTCGACTGTGCAGTTGGGACGGTTCGCTCTCGAGTTTCTCGCGCCCGCGCTGATTTGATGAGTGTGTGGCGCGAGAGTTCCACCGGCTGACGGGCTACTTCAGGAGGAGTTCGTCGATGCGACGAGCCGACACGCTCAGGCCCACGATCGAGATGCCGAGCAACACGGCCACGTGCACCAGGATCCCCCACGTGCCGATTCCGAGTGAGGCACACCGCACGAGCGACACGCCGTGATAGAGCGGGCTCAGCTGAACCAACCAGCCCCAGTCACCGTAGGACGACAGGGGATAGAAGGTCGCCGAGAACAAGAACAGCGGCATCACGATCGTCTGGACCCACTCGAAGTCGACCCATGAGCGCATGTACGTGGTGGCCGCCATGCCGACCGAGGCGAAAGCCAGTCCGACGAGCATGCAGGCGGGCAACGACAGCACGACCCATGGGCTGTCGGCCATGCCGAGGCCGAGGAGACACACCAGGAACGTGGTCGAGTAGATCGTTCCGCGCAGGAGCGCCCAACCGATCTCACCCAAGGCCACATC
>JBJTGN010000350.1:0-2320 GCA_046093905.1 Actinomycetota bacterium | reverse complement strand
ACGGGTTCGAATGGGCTGTCGGGGTACCAGGGACCGTTGGCGGTGCAGTGAGAATGAATGCCGGCGGACACGGTTCGGACATGGCGGAGACTCTCCTCGCGGTTCGCATTTTCAACCTCGGTTCGGGGCGTGTGGAGGAGCGCCCAGTTAAATCTCTCGGACTCAGTTTTCGACATTCGAACTTGACCGACTCCGACGCCATTCTCCAGGCAGTATTGGATCTTCAACCGGGATCTGTGGAACGAGCGATGGTCGAGATCGATGAAATCGTGAAATGGAGACGAGAGAACCAGCCTGGCGGGCAGAACGCAGGGTCAGTCTTCGTCAATCCGATCCCGCATCAACTGTCTGCAGGTCAGTTGATCGACGAATGTGGTCTTCGTGGATTGAGAAGAGGCACTGCGCAAGTGTCGACGAAGAACGCGAATTTCATTCAGGCCGATCCCGATGGTCTGTCAGGTGATGTGGTTGCGTTGATGCTCGAAATTCAGCGCCAGGTTCTCGACAGCACCGGTCGAAGACTGCGAAGTGAGATTCGTCTCGTGGGGTTTCCAGATGAGATCCGTCAGGCGCTGTCATGACCCGACCACCTGACGATCATTCGAAGAACTCCCATGGCGAGGACAAGCCAGATTTCGGCGTCGAGGATTTGCAGCCGAGCCGGCGTTCGAGGCCGGCAGCGCCAGCTGTTGGTCCATCCGATGTGGCCGAATCCGTCAAGGCTGAGTTGCGAGCTGCCTTCGATGAACAGAGTTCACCACCTCGACCCGGCACTCGTCCCGCAATCAAGGCCAATCAATCCAAACTTGCTTCGAGTCATCTCGACGAGACAGGCCCAGTCGACGTGCTGGGCGAACACTCCGATGTGGACGAACCCGAAGATCAATCGAAGCGGTCACGTCGACGTTTTCGCGATATCGCTCGTGAACACGACACGCGGTTGAAGTCTCAAACGGTGTCCGAGTCTCGAACCGACGCGTCACCGAAGAGCGACGTCAAGGTCGACAGCAAGATCGACACGAAATCTGAGCCGACAGTCAAGGTCTCCGACGATGGCAAGAAGCGAGTTGTCATCACCGACGAAGAGGTCGTCAACATCAAGCGCTCAGCTCCGAAGGAGGAGCGAAAGCGCAAGAAGACTCGGCGCGGTTCCGACGAGGTGATTCGCCTGCCCAATCGGCGATGGTGGTCGCGTACGGCGAGTGGTAGTTGGCGACTCAAGTGGTACTCGGTTGTCGGGATCGTCGTGGTGGGAGTTCTTCTCGTCCTGCTGTTGTTGACGAGTCCGTTGTTGTCGATCCGAAAGATCGATGTCGAAGGGGTCGTCTACACCAATCAAGCTCGTTTGGACGAGGTCTTGGTGCAATTGAAGGGAGACGCCATCTTGACGGCTGATCTTCACGGAGCGACGCGGCAAATTGAAGCGATCGCGTGGGTCCGAAGGGCTCGGGTTTCGATGCACCTGCCGTCGACGGTCGTCGTTCAGATCGACGAGCGTCAGCCGGTGGCCTTCTTTCGCGCCGTCGACGGTTTCATACGGGTCGTCGATCGTGAAGGGCGAATTCTGGACGTCATCGAGGGTGATCCGATCGACTACACCCGGATCATCGGGTCCGGTCCCAATCTTGCTCCCGGTGATTTCGTGGGTCAGCCCTTCCTCGGTGCGGTCGAGCTTTTGGGTGCGCTTCCCGTGTCTCTTGCGGACAGGCTGGTTTCGGCCACTGTCAGCCCAGAAGGCGAGATTTCCCTTCAATTGACGCCCAATCTGCTGATCATCTTCGGTCAGCCAACGGATTTCCAGGTCAAACTCGTGGCTGTCGTCAACGAAATGAAACGTCAGGGATCCCGGTCCTACACCGTGATCGATGTGTCGACCGGTGAGCCCAATGTCCGCTGAGGACGACTTCTCTGCGTCGAGATCCCGCATCCGAGGCACGGGTATCCCCCTATCCTCGAAGAAGAGGTGCGAGAATACCGGGCAGTTTGGTGTGTGGAGTGACTTTCCGGACACCATCGTCGGAGGGTCGGCTCCGGTCGTCCCAGTGGCTCGAGTGCACACTCTCGACAACCGAAGCATCGTGAAGTACATCGAAACTTGAAGCAAACCGAATTCTGAAGAATACCTGGAAGCGTCACCTGCAAACGGTGTGGTGGTTCCGCAGAATTGAATGAGCCGGCATCGTCGTCGGTACCCGAAATCGGAGGAGTCTCCCGACATGGTTGGTGGACACAACAACTACATCTGCCAAGTCAAAGTCGTCGGTGTTGGCGGCGGGGGAGTCAACGCCGTCAATCGAATGATCGAGCGGAATCTCCGCGG
>JBJTGN010000349.1:0-17846 GCA_046093905.1 Actinomycetota bacterium | reverse complement strand
CGCTTCTTCTCTGCTGTCTCACGACAACTCGTGGATTCCGAGCAGATCCACGCTCCTCGACCCGAAGCCGTTCGCGATGCGATCGGTCGACCGTCCGCCCCCGGAACGAATCGCGTCATGCGATTCTGCTCGTGGCGCGTTCGGCAGCCGATGCATGTGCGCACAGGTCCGAGTCGATCGTTCACGCTTCGGGCTCGCCTTCGCTCGCCGAGACTCCTGTGGCCTGTTCCCACTCCTCGACACTCATGATCGAGCCGTCAGCGGCGTGGAACTCCTGAGCGCCGCTCTCGGGGTTCAGAATCCACTCCCCTGCGGCATACTCGGTCTCGTCGGGAAAGATGCCGTTCAGTTCGTTGTGGAACTGCGTTTCACTCTTGATGTCGATTCGAACTCCGACGAGTCGCGCTGCAAGGCGAGCGTTCTGGCCTTCCTTGCCAATCGCCAAGCTGAGCTGGAAGTCGGGAACGATCACATCGGCCTGAGTGCGATCCTCGCTGAGGCGCACTTCGGTCACCTTGGCAGGAGACAGAGCCTTTGCGATGTAATCGGGCAGATCCTCGCTGAAAGGAATAATGTCGATCTTTTCCTGATTGAGTTCGTTGACCACCATGCGGACGCGAGCACCCCTCGCGCCGACGCACGCACCGACTGGGTCGACATTGTTGTCGTTCGATGCAACTGCAATCTTGGTGCGATGGCCTGGTTCACGGGCACACGCTTTGATCTCGACGACGCCATCGGCAATTTCGGGAACTTCGAGTTCGAAGAGGCGCTTCACGAGACCCGGGTGTGTGCGACTGACGACGATCTGGGGACCCTTTTCGCTGCGACGTACCTCGACGATGTAGGCCTTCACTCGTGTTCCAGGCGTCGCACGTTCGAAGGGAACCTGCTCGCTCTGGGGCATCAATGCTTCGACTTTGCCGAGGTCCAAGAGCGCGTAGCGGTTGTCGTTCTGCTGGACGATTCCGGTGACGATGTCGCCTTCGCGGTTCGCATATTCCTCGAACTTGCGGTCACGCTCGGCTTCACGGATGCGCTGGCCCATGACCTGGCGGAAGGTCTGAGCAGCGATTCGGCCGAGTTCGTTCTTCTCGGGCGTGTCATCGCGAGGATTGACCCAGTTTCCGTCCTCATCGATGTCATAGGCGGTGAAACTGATCTCGAGGGTGTCGGGGTTCAGCCCCACTTCGACTTCCTCTGCAGCCCCAGGGCGACGCTTGTAGGCAGTTGCCAACGCATCGACGAGCACTTGCAGCAGGGTCTCCTCGGAAATGTTCTTCTCACCCGCCAGCAGGCGGATGGCCTCTTTCATGTCCAGATTGCTCATGACTCGGCGTGCTCCTGGTCCTCGTTGTGGTCGTTGTCGTCGAATTCGTCGTCGAGATCGAGGTCGTCCTCGAACTCGCCGTCGAGTTCGAATTCGGCATCGAGATCGTCGTTTTCTGCATCTGAGTCTGCCGGGGAAGCCGGCGACTTGCTCGAAGCGGTCTTTTTCGCCCCAGATCCTGCGCGAGATGGTGTCTTACGGGCCTGAGCCGGCCAGACGAACACCGTGCGGGCCTTGTCGACCTGGTCGTAGGCGATCTGACGCTCGTCACCGTTGTCGAGCCTGAGCGTGAAGGACTCCTCGGAGGCTGCGATGAGCAATCCGGTGATCCGGCGCTCGCCACCCATTGCATCACGTAGGCGAACGGCGACCGTTTTCCCCGTCTCCCGTTGGAATTGACGGGGAACCCGCAGATTCCGCTCGAGTCCAGGGCTCGAGACTTCGAGTGTGTAGTGCCCGGGAATCGGATCCTCGTGGTCGAGGTCGCGGGAGATCAGCCGAGTGCATCTCGCCAACTGGTCGACATCCACACCGCCTGGGGAGCCCGGAGGGGTGTCCACGGTGACGCGCAACATACCTCCGGCGAATTCGAGGTCGTAGAGCTCGAGGCCGAGGTCGGTGACGATCGGGGTGATCAGACCGGACACCCGGGTCACTACGGGATTCTCTGCCATCTCACACCTCCTCGTTTTCTCGAATCTCACGCCTCGTTCGAGTGCACCGAGGTGGCGAACCACCGTGACAAAAAAAGACGTGGGCTGGAGCCCACGCCTTTCAGAATCACCCTTGTGGAACCACCGGGCAAACACTCATTCAAGACACATGAATCATACCGGCTTCGCCCTCGAATCGAACCGGACCGTCCGTGCAGTCACCCGATCGAGTCCTCCGGGTGAGGTGAACGTCGCCAAGTAGCCTGGCGCAATGTTGCGAATGTCCGCTCTCTTCGTGCGCACACTGCGCGAAAATCCCGCCGATGCGGAAGTCCCGAGCCATCAACTCCTCGTGCGGGCCGGATACATCCGACGCGCTGCTCCCGGAGGTTTCACGTGGCTGCCCCTCGGCTGGCGGGTGTATCGAAACGTCGAACGCATCGTTCGCGAGGAAATGGACGGTGCCGGCTTCCAAGAGGTGCACTTCCCATCGTTGTTGCCGCGCGAACCCTATGAGGCCACCAATCGGTGGACCGAATACGGCCCGAACCTGTTCCGTTTGAAGGATCGCCGGGGGGCCGACTTCCTCCTCGGCCCGACCCACGAAGAAATGTTCACTCTTCTCGTGAAAGATCTGTACAGCAGCTACAAGGATCTCCCCCTCAGCATCTACCAGATTCAGACGAAGTTTCGCGACGAAGCCCGACCGCGAGCCGGCCTGCTACGCGGTCGCGAATTCGTGATGAAGGACTCCTACAGCTTCGACGTCGACGATGCGGGACTCGCCGCGAGCTACGAAGCCCACAGGGCCGCGTACATTCGCACCTTCGAGCGCTTGGGACTGCCCTTCGTCATCGTGTCCGCGATGTCGGGAGCCATGGGTGGGTCCAAGAGCGAGGAGTTTCTTGCTCCCTTGGCCGTCGGAGAGGACACGTTCGTTCGATGCTCGACATGTGGATACGCGGCCAACACAGAGGCCGTCCACGTGCCGATCCCCTCCAGCCCATCGGCATGGACGTCGAACCCCGAGTCCATTCCTGCCGCACGAGTGGTCGATACTCCCGACACGCCCACGATCGCCACTCTCGTCGATCTGTTGAACGCGCGCGCCGACCTCGTTCGAACCGATGATGGATCGGGTTCGCGACCCTGGGCTGCGGCTGACACGTTGAAGAACGTTCTCGTGATGTTGCGTCACCCGGACGGACGGCGTGAACCGCTGGCGATTGGCGTACCAGGAGACCGAGAAGTGGACATGAAGCGGCTCGAGGCTCAGGTCTCCCCGGCTGAACCCGAACCGTTCACCGAAGCCGATTTTGCTGCGCACCCCCGTCTCGTGAAGGGGTACATCGGACCTCAATTGCTCGGCACAGCGTCGGCGAGCGCCATCCGATATCTCGTCGATCCGCGAGTCGTTGCGGGAACTCGCTGGGTCACTGGAGCCAACGAACCCGGTCGTCACGTCGTCGACTTGACCTGCGGACGTGACTTCACGGCAGATGGCACCATCGAAGCCGCTGACGTGCATGCCGGCGACTCGTGCCCGGACTGTGCGTCACGCGGTGCTGCCGGGTCGCTCGAGATGGAACGCGGCATCGAAATCGGCCACATTTTCCAACTCGGCCGCAAGTACGCCGAAGCCCTCGACCTCACCGTCCTCGACCAGAACGGGAAACAAGTGGTCGT
This sequence comes from Actinomycetota bacterium, assembly GCA_046093905.1. Classification (GTDB taxonomy): domain Bacteria; phylum Actinomycetota; class Acidimicrobiia; order Acidimicrobiales; family Ilumatobacteraceae; genus Casp-actino8. The sequence continues at coordinate 14,177 of JBJTGN010000349.1, read as the reverse complement.
CACGATGGGAAGCTACGGCATCGGCGTTTCCCGTGCCGTCGCAGCAATCGCGGAATCGACCTACGACGATCTCGGACTGTGCTGGCCGACGGAAGTGGCTCCGGCCCATGTTCACATCGTCGTTGCGAGCAAAGGTGGCGACGACATTGCCGAACGTGCCGAGCAGATTGCGACCGAACTCGAATCGAGAGGTCTCGATGTCCTGATCGACGACCGCACCGGAGTGTCTCCGGGCGTGAAGTTCAAAGACGCCGAACTGATCGGCATTCCACTCGTCGTCATCGTTGGCAAGGGTCTGGCCGATGGCGTCGTCGAGGTGCGGGACAGACGCACCAAACATCGAACAGATAGACCGAATGAGTCGGTGTGCGACTTTATTGTTGAAATGTCTCGTTCAGCAGGCGGAAGAAAAGGGTCGATCACGTAGATGCACCGGGTACTGGCATGCAACTAGTCAGAGGCGTCGTTCAGCACTACCCATGGGGGGATCGGACCGCAATTCCCCGCATGCTCGGCGTCGATCCAGACGGTCGACCATGGGCGGAAATGTGGTTCGGCACGCATATCGGCGGCCCGTCGCGAGTCGTGGCTATTGGCGACCACTTGCTCGACGGACTTCGGATGCAACCTGACGACACGAATGGGAAGTCCGTTTTGCTTGCGGCCCTTGCAGGAGAACTTCCCTTCCTCCTGAAGATCCTTTCGGCAGCTCAACCTCTCTCACTTCAAACTCACCCCAATGAGTCTCAGGCACGAACAGGTTTCGCCCGAGAGAACCGGTCCCAAATCCCAATTCGCAGCGCAAATCGGATCTACCGAGACCCTTTTTCGAAACCCGAATTGATTTGTGCGCTGACCCCGTTCGAAGCTTTTTGCGGTTTCCGTCGTCCCACTCAGACAGTGGAATTCCTGAATGACCTCGGTCACGGGACATCCACTTTTGCGCGGATCATTGCGGACGAAGGATTGTCCTACACATTGCATTTTCTCTTCGGAGAGTCCGCCGAGCTTTCCACTCTCTATGACGACGTCATTCGAACGTGTGCAGACGCGGACGACCCGCAGGCTCGATGGGCGGTCGAGTTGGACCGTTTGTACCCACGCGACCCTGCGATTCTGGTCACTCTCCTCTTGAACTACTTCACTCTCGAACCAGGGCAGGCGATGTACCTCGAGCCTGGCAACCTTCATGCTTACCTTCGTGGCACGGGAGTCGAGGTCATGGGGGCTAGTGACAATGTTGTCCGTTGTGGGCTCACCAACAAGCACGTCAACGTCGATGAGATGCTGGCGACAGTCGTTGCCCAGCCTCAGGACAACCCCGTCCTCGCTCCGACCCTCATGAATACGACGTCGACGGGCAAACTCTGGAAATTCGAGACCCCCGGAGCTCCGTTCACCCTGTGGATGCACCAGATTCGCGGCGCCGAAACGTTGATTGCCCCAACTCGCGAACTTGCGCTGTGTGGCGTCGGCTCAACCGACTTGCTTCGGCGAGGCGAAGTGTGCTTTCTCGCCCCCGGTGAAGAAATCACACTCGACGGTCGCGCCACGATCTTTCGCGTCACCGAAGCCCGCAGCTGACGACAGCTTTGCGGTCGATCGACTCAGGCCTTCTTGCGAATCTCGACGATGCGCTCCTGCGCGTGGTTGGCATCGTCACCTTTCGCTTCGAGAAGTGCTGAGCGATCCCTCGCCGCTTCGCGCTCGGCCTTGGCCGTATCGGCACGCGCAATTGCTGCTTCGACCCCGTGTTCATTGATGAACTCGGCCCATTCGACCAAAGCTTCGACCATCGCGCTCTCGGGAACGACGGCCACATTGCGACCCTTGACGAAAAGGTGACCGCGCTTGTTCCCCGCAGCAATTCCGAGGTCGGCCTCGCGTGCCTCACCGGGTCCGTTGACAACACATCCCATGACGGCGACCTGGAGCGGCAACTGCCGCTCACCGAACGCTTCCAGTGCTCGCTGGGCCACATCAATGACGTCGATTTCGGCTCGGCCACAACTCGGACAGGCGATGAGGTCCACGTTCTTGCGCTCACGCAAACCAAGTGCTTCGAGCAACTGCCGTCCCGCTTTGGCTTCTTCAACCGGGTCGGCTGTGAGGCTGTATCGAATCGTGTCTCCGATGCCTTCCATCAGCAGCGTTGCGATGCCAGCAGTTGCTTTCAACAGCCCTGCGGGAAGTGGTCCCGCTTCGGTCACTCCCAAGTGCAACGGGTGGTCGGTGACGGCACTCAACTGTCGATACGCCTCCACCATCAGTGGAACATTGGACGCCTTGACGCTGATCTTGATGAGATCGAATCCGACCTCGTCGAAATACGCGATCTCTTGGAGCGCTGACTCCACCATTGCTTCAGGCGTCACCTTTCCGCCGTACTTGTCGTACAGAGCCGGGTCGAGTGATCCGCCGTTCACACCGATGCGAATCGGCAGTTGGCGATCACGTGCTTCGGCCGCAACAGCCTTGATGTGCTCCGGACGTCTGATGTTTCCCGGATTCAGACGCAACCCGTGCACACCTGCTTCCATCGCAGCAAGCGCCATCTTGTACTGGTGATGGATGTCGGCGATGATCGGAATGGGCGACCTCGGCACGATCTGAGCGAGACCTTCTGCGGCTTCGATGTCATTACACGTACAACGCACGATGTCGCATCCTGCAGCCGCAAGTCCGTAGATCTGCTGCAATGTTCCTTCGACGTCACCTGTCTTCGTGGTCGTCATCGACTGAACTGTGATGGGCGCTCCACCTCCGACTGCGACTTTTCCGACATGAATCTGCCGAGTGGTGCGACGGTTGGTCAACGAAGTGTCCATCAGGGATCAGTATGTCGTCAGAATGGTCGAGTGATGTCGAGGTAGAGCCCGGCCACTGTCAGGAACAGAAGCATCGTCACCACTGCAACGGTGAGAGGCCACAGCTTTTCGACATCGGCCCGATATTCCCGACCTTTGCGGCTCCTCAGTCGTTCATAAGTAGCGATGGCCGCGTGCCCTCCATCGAATGGCAGCAGGGGAAGCATGTTGAACAACCCGACGAACACGTTGATCGAAGCCAGAACTTCCAAAACCGCGAACATCCCGTCACGCTCGCCGATGTCACCTGCGACCTGGGTGATTCCCACGACCGTGGTCGGACGCTTGGTGGGATCGGCATTGGAGTCAGTGACTTGTTCCCACTGGTTGACCGGGTTGATCACGGTCACGATGCCTTCGAGCGTGCGCCCCATTCCGGTCCACAGGTCACCGATGACGTGTCCCGCAGCGTCCAGAATTCCGAGCTTCTCACGGCCGAAACTGTCGGTGCTGACGCCGAGATAACCCGATGTCCCTTCAGGGTCCGTCGGTCGAGGCGCAAGCTGCGCCGACACGTCGATCTCGGTGCCGGATCGCTCGACAGTCACAACGATGTCCTGACCTGCGGGCAGGGAACCAATCGTCGAACGAAGATCGTCGGAAGATTCGATCGGGTCTCCGTTGACGGCAAGGACCACATCTCCAGAGGAGAGACCCGCAAGTTCGGCTGGTGTATCCTCCCCGACCGCGATCACCTCGGTACGCCCGGTCTCCTGGAATCGACCGCCGACTCCGTAGACGAACAACATGATCGTCACCGCAATGATGACGTGCATGATCGACCCCGCAGTGATGACGAGAAGACGCCACCTGTACGGTTTCGAGGAGTACGCCAGGTCTTCGTCGCCCGGTTCGACGGGATCGAGGTTGTTCATGCCGACGATTCGCACGAATGCACCGAGCGGCAATGCCCGCACGCCGTATTCGACACCATTGCGGTGAGTACTCCACAGTTTCGGCCCGAATCCCATGAAGAACTGAGTGCGCTTCATTCCCGCCCAGCCAGCGGTGACGAAGTGGCCGACCTCGTGCAGAAAAATCGACACGAGCAATCCGATGACGAGTACGAGACTCCAGATATTGCTCACACCCAGCCACACGAGAAGTGCAGAGACGATGACACCTGAGAGCACAACCCGCGTGCGCAGCGACCGAGCCATCTCCGGATCTTGTCCGACGTCGTTCACTGCACCGCCAGCCATCATTTCGTCGCGGAACGATCGATACAAAGTCATGACGCCACCACCTTATTGGCAGCCTCTCGCCCAGCGCGGTCGGCTTCCACGATGTGTGAACGAGTCAACACCTCAGTGACATGTGCATGCTGGTCGAGGGCCGAGGCAATCACGGCAGCGATGTCCGCCCAGATGATCCGGCCGGCAAGAAACGCCTCGACAGCCACTTCATTGGCCGCCGACAGGAACGCTGGCGCTGTTCCCCCGCGTCGGCCGGCATCGTATGCAAGCCCAAGACAGCGAAAAGTCGTGAGATCAGGGGGCGAGAATTCGAGAACAGGCGCAGTGGCCCAGTCCATCTTCCCGAATGGTGTCGCGATCCGATGGGGATATGCGAGCGCGTATCCGATCGGCAGACGCATGTCGGGCATGCTCAACTGCGCCATCGTGCAGCCATCGGTGAACTCGACCATCGAATGCACGATCGACTGCGGGTGAACGACGACTTCGATGTTGTCGTAGTCGACCCCGAAGAGTTCATGGGCTTCGATGACTTCGAGACCTTTGTTCATCAACGTCGACGAGTCGATCGTGATCTTCGGCCCCATCTTCCACGTCGGTTGTGCAAGTGCCTGATCGACGGTGACGTGGGCGAGGTCGTCTCGAGAACGACCCCGAAACGGCCCGCCGCTTGCAGTCAATACGAGCCGACTGACTTCCGATTCGATGCGCGCGCTCGACCGGAGACACTGGTGGATGGCGCAGTGTTCGCTGTCCACGGGAACGATCTCCGCACCTGGCGTACTCCTCAAAGGCTGGACGATCGGACCTGCCGCAATCAACGACTCCTTGTTCGCAAGTGCGAGACGCTTTCCCTGACGCAATGTCTCGAGAGTGACGTCGAGACCGGCGAAGCCGACGACTCCGTTGACGACGACATCCGCGCCGTCAACGAGATCCGACATCGACGACGTGACCTCGACTCCAGGCAGAGCATCTCTCACCGCGGAATGAAGTGCCGTGTCTGCTACCGCAACGGTTCGAGGATGCGCGTGGCGCGCCTGTTCGATGAGAACCTCGATGGAGGTTCCGACTCCGAGACCGGTGACCTCGTAGACAATGTCGTCACCGCGGCGTTTCGCTGCCTCGTTCTCGGCGCGAACGACATCGAGTGTCTGGCGCCCGATCGAACCCGTCGATCCGGCAATGGCAACTCGAACGGTCTGCACCGATCAGGTGGTGGCGTATGGTTCGAGAACCATCAGCAGGTAATACGCAGCCGGCAACCCGAAGAGGAAGCCGTCGAATCGGTCGAGCACACCCCCGTGTCCCTTGATCAGGGATCCGAAATCCTTCACTTCGAGATTGCGCTTGAGCATGCTCTCGAAGAGATCGCCGAGAGGAGCAAGAACCGCAACGGCAAATGCCAGGATCACGATTTCGGAAATGTCGTTCCAGGTGTCGCTCTGCAACCCGACGACCCACATCGACAAGAACGTGGCGACGGTGCCGCCCATCAGACCTTCCGTCGTCTTGTTCGGACTGATCCACGAGCGCAAAGGCGTACTGCCTGCAGCAGAGACCACGAAGAGCGCACCCACATCGTTTGCCACGACTCCAACAGCAACCATCAACAATGTGTCGGTGCCGATGTGGGGAAGGAACGGAGTGTTCGATGCTCCAGCAAGCAGTGCCCCGTACGAACCCGTCAAGCCGATCCAGACCATCCCGAGTGTCGAAATCGCCATGTTCGGCAAAGGATTCGAATTGAGGCCGGTCGCCCCGACAAACGTCGTTCCCGCTGCGATCAGAGCGAACACCATCACCAAGGGAAGCGCCGAATCTCCCACCCAATAGGCAGCAAGCGGTGACGAAACAGCCATGATGATCCCGACGATCGACGCAGGGCGATAACCCTTCTCGGTCACCTTGTCGAAGAACTCGATCGACGCGAGGCCCGTGACGAGAACGACGATCGCCAGGACGGCAACCGGCTTCCACATCAACGCACCGATGAACGCGGCGGCGAGCAACAAGCCGACAGCAATAGCCGAAGGCATGTCGCGGCCACTCGTCCCGCCGGGAGGCGCGACCGGTCCGCCACGGCGGGGGTCACGAGGTTCGCTAGGTCCACGCGGTCCGGGTCCACCAGGACCACGAGCTGCACGAGGGTCGCGCGGCGGTCGACCACGGTCGTCCGGCGTCATTCGCTCCATCGACGCGTCACCGAATGTGTCGTCGCCGATCACCGGACGAGATCGACCACGGCCCGAACCTCGACTCGTGTCACCGGCGTCCTGACCTCGGCCACGAACGTCGGGTCGGCCCGGGCGACCTCGAGCCCCACCGCTGAAATCGTCGTATGCCGATCCGCCGAATCCGGAGTCGTCGAAACCCGAGTCATCGAATCCAGACAGTGGCATGCTCGGATCACGCGGGGGCTGGTTCCGACGGGTGGCTGGCATCGGTGTCGTCGACACGCCTGACGGAGAACTCAGATCGGAACGCCTCAATGGGCCGCTCCCCCGCTCTGCTCGTGCTCCCGGTGCAGGTTCGCCCAGTTTCACTCGCGGTCGCCCACCGCTCGGATCGGCGCTCGGGCGGGTCATCGAGGCACTCGTATCGTCGTCACCGAACGACAGGTCACCGAAGTCGTCGTCGACATCGTCGAACATGCCGCTCCCGCTGTCGTCGCGACTCGATCGCACCTGAATCTCATCGGTCGGCACATCTCGGCGGCGGCGCGGCGCCGGCTCGTCGATCACGGGACGGGGTGCAGCACCGGAGTACGTACCCCAAATGTCGACATCGCCGTCATCGGCGTCCCGCCCTCGGGGTGCGCGGCGCGCACCGGACGAATCGTCGCGACGTGTCGCACGGGTGCGGCCTGTCGGCTCATCTCCCTCGAAGATCCGCGGCAGATCACCAGTGGGAGGTTCCGTCCAATGCGGAAGCGGTCCCGTGTCGGACGGTCCGAATCGAATCGGCGTCGACGCGTCGTCGGCAAATTCGATCTCGCCGCTGAAATCTTCGACCGGACGCCTCGGGGCGCCACCTGATCGGGTTCTCGGGGTTGGATCGGCCGGTCGAGGAATTCCGGTCGACGTATCGTCGGTGTCGTCGGCGAATGTCAGTTCGCCGAAATCGTCGAACGAATCACCGGTGTCATCGAAATCGTCGCCATCCCGACGGCCATTGTCGTTGTCGGCTCGACGCCACATGTCATCACTCATGGTTCCGTCCCGTCAGACTTCCAAGAGCTCTTGCTCTTTGCGTTGTACCGCCCGGTCGATGTGCTCGACATGATCGTGGGTGATCTTGTCGAGTTCCTTCTCTGCTCGCTCGATGTCATCCGATGAGACTTCACCGGCCTTTTGCGCCGTATCGAGACTCTTTCGAGCATCACGGCGGACATTTCGCACCGCGATTCGGCCGTCTTCAGCCATGTTCTTGATCAACTTCACGTAATCCCGGCGACGCTCTTCCGTCAGCATCGGAAAGTTGAGACGAATCACGACACCGTCGTTCGACGGTGACATCCCGAGATCGCTCTCCCTGATGGCCTTCTCGATCGCCGTGATCGCACCACGGTCGTGGGGTTTGATCACCAATGTCCGAGCCTCGGGCACCTGAAAACCGGCCAGTTGGACGAGCGGCACATCGGCTCCGTAGTAGTTCACCGGAAGCTTCTCGACGAGGGCTGGGGTGGCCCGGCCTGTCCGAACTGTCGAGAACTGGGACTGGGCGTGCTCGACGGCCTTGTCCATCTTGTCAATGGCCTCAAGAAGGATGTCGTCGATCACCCGACCAGCGTACCGACGGGTTGGCCTTCCAAAACGGATCGAATATTTCCCGGTGTGCTCACATCGAAGACCACGATCGGGATTTTGTTGTCGCGGCAGAACGCAATAGCTGTCGCGTCCATGACCCGAAGCTCTTTTTCGATGACTTCCTTATGGGAGACCCGGTCGTATCGAGTGGCTGTCGGGTCCAATTTCGGGTCCGCGGTGTAGACGCCATCGATCCCCGAGTGAGTTCCCTTCAGAATTGCCTCGGCATCGATCTCGGCAGCTCTGAGGGCCGCTGCAGTATCGGTGGTGAAGAACGGGTTTCCCGTACCTCCAGCGAAGATCACCACTCGCCCCTTTTCCATGTGTCGCTCGGCGCGTCTGCGGATGTACGGCTCGGCAACTTTGGGCATTTCGACTGCAGTCATGACTCGGCTGTACTGACCAACCCGCTCGAGAGCGTCCTGCAGGGCGAGACCGTTCATCACCGTTGCGATCATGCCCATGAAGTCGGCTTGAGCCTGATCCATTCCCTGACCGGCACCCTTGAGACCGCGCCAGAAGTTGCCTCCGCCGACGACGACGGCGATGTCGATGTGCAAGTTGTCGCGCACATCCTTGATCTCGAGAGCGACCTGACGCAGAACGTTGGTGTCGAGTCCGAAACCACTCGGCTCAGCAAGGGCTTCGCCCGAGAGTTTGAGAATCACCCGCTTCCAACGCGGACGGTCGGGCTGACGGGCAGGGGCGTCGTCAGATCCGGCCATGGGTGATCAGCCGAGTTCGACCTGTGCGAAACGCACGATGGAGGCGCTGCCGATGACCTGCGAGACCGACATCTTGTCGTCCTTTGCGTACGGCTGCTCGAGAAGGCAGATGTCCTTGAAGAAACCCTGGATACGCCCTTCGACGATCTTGGGCAGAGCTGCTTCAGGTTTACCTTCGTTACGACTGAGAGCCTCGAGCGTGGCGCGCTCCTTGTCCACCACATCGGCAGGGACATCGGAGGCCTTCAAGTACTTCGGTCGGGCAAAGGCGATGTGAACAGCGACGTCGTGGGCAAGGTCCATCGAACCGCCCGACATCTCGACGAGGACCGCGTTGACGCCTCGGCCGCCCTGGATGTGCTGGTAGCTGTCGAGGAGGTTGCCCGCAGCAGCCTCGATTCGCACGACGTCTCCGAGTTCGATCTTTTCCTTCAACGTGATCTTCAGATCCTCGAGGATCGCTGATCGTTCTGCGACAGCCGCTTCACCCTTGTCGACAACGAGAGCAGCAAGTGCTTCGGCTTCACCCTTGAACTGATCGCTCGCAGCCACGAAGTCGGTCTCACACTTCAGTTTCACGATCGCGCCGACATTTCCCTTGATGAGAAGTGCGACGACTCCCTGAGTGTTCTCTCGGTCATCGCGCTTTGCCGAGGCAGCAAGACCCTTTTCACGCAACCACTGCTTGGCCTCTTCCATGTCGCCGTTGTTCGCCTCGAGGGCTTTCTTGCAGTCCATCATTCCTGCGCCGGTCGACTGGCGCAGAGTTTGGACATCTTTCGCAGTGAACGACATCGTCAGGCTCCTGGGTTGGATTCGGGGGATTCGGTTGACGCTTCGTCGGCTTCGGCCTGAGCAGACTTGGCTGCGGCGAGGCGAGCCTCACGCTCAGCTTGTGCTGCCGCGGCCTGGGCGCGAGCAGTCGCCTGACTTGCAGCGAACTCGGCCTTCTCGGCCTCGGTGCGCTCGGGAGCTGGCGCTGAGCCGGGATTGCGCTTGGACGCGATGAAACGTCCTTCGATCACGGCTTCGGCGATGACCTTCGACATCAGTTCGTTGGCGCGAATGGCATCGTCGTTGCCCGGGATCGGGTACTGGATGAGATCGGGGTCGACATTGGTATCGACGACGGCAACGACCGGAATGCCGAGCTTGTTCGCTTCGGTGACGCCGATGTGCTCCTTCTTGGTGTCGATCACGAACACCGCGTCGGGACGCTTGGTCATGTGGCGGATACCGGTCAAGTTCTTCTGGAGCTTGCCGAGTTCACGCGACTTCAGAAGGGCTTCCTTCTTCGGCATGAGATCGAACTCACCCGATGCCTGCATCTGCTCGAGTTCGAGCATCTTTTGAACCCGCTTGTGAATGGTCTCGAAGTTGGTGAGCATGCCACCGAGCCAACGCTCGTTGATGTACGGCATGCCGCACTTCTCGGCAAAACCGGCAATCGGATCCTGGGCCGGCTGCTTGGTTCCGATGAACAGACTCGAGCCGCCCTTTGCCGACAAATCGCGAACGTACGCGTATGCAGTCTCGATCCGCTCGAGGGTCTGCTGAAGATCGATGATGTAGATGTCGTTGCGCTCACCGAAGATGAAGCGACGCATTTTGGGGTTCCAACGACGTGTCTGGTGACCGAAGTGAACTCGGGCTTCCAGCAACTGGCGCATCGTGACTAGTGCCATGGGATTTCCTCCTGATCTGCGGTTACGGGCACATGTCCACGCATGCCCGAAGGCACGACCGCAGGACGGGAGATGCGCTGTGATGATTCGGTCCAATTCAGACCGCCTTTCAGACTAGCGCCGGCGGGCGCGGCCCGGACAATCGCCGCTCAGAGCGGTGTTCGACACGCCCAGATCCTGGTGACAACCCTGCCCGCCGCCCGTCCCGGTGGGGGAACCAAACGTGCGGGCGCCCGCCAGCGCAGGAGTGAACTCTCCGGATCGAGGTAGACAGCCTCTCCCCCGGGGACGGTTCGTCGCAGGCTCAGCCGTACTCGCTCACCTGAAGCAGTTCCGATTCGTCGACCCACATCGACGAGCGAACCTGCCGTCACTCCCGGATCCGCATTCACGCCACCGATCGTGACGAGATACGTCGAACCCCAAGATTCATCTGACTCGATACCTGCCTCGATATCGATGAATTCACCAGGACCGTTTCGAGATCGAGACGACACCGAGACCGTGATGTACGGCGATCCAGCCACCACGCCCGCGAAGGTGACCGTGCCAGCGATCGGAGCGACCACATTGGTTCCGGTCGTCGTCGAGAAGTCGAGCGTGCGATGTCCGGCGCAATATGGGCACGATGGCGCATCGAAGCGGGCCGTGATCACAGTGGTGACGGGAGGAGTCAGACAACTCGATGCCCCTGGTGCAGTGAGTTCAAGGAGAGAACTCACCAACAGCGCAACGACACTCGTCATGTCGGGGTGTGTGCCTGAACGAGACGATCTCGGCGAACGTCAGCAGGTCTTGGAGACCAGCGAATGCGAATACCTAGCGAGGAGTCAGATTCCTGCAGCGGACATCTGAGATCGCAGCATCAGGATCGCCTTCGAGTGGATCTGCGACACGCGACTCTCGGTCACGCCGAGCACCGCACCGATTTCGGCGAGTGTCATTCCTTCGTCGTAGTACAGAGCGACGACCGTTCGCTCTCGTTCCGGAAGCCGGCGAATTTCTGCACGCATGGTTGCGCGCAGTTCGCGGTCTTCGATCTGGGCATCGGGTCCATCATCTGTCGAAGCAGGAAGCTGGCGTGTTTCACCGTCGGATCCTGTCACCACATGATCGAGCGGCCCGACATTTGCAACAGCAATCGTCGACAACCATCGCTGCAATTCGTCGGCCTGGATACCGAGTTCCGCACACAGCTCGTCATCGCTCGGGCTGCGTTTCAACTCGTGGCTCAATTTGGCCATTGCAGTCTCGATCTGTCGGGAGCGAGAACGTACCGAACGCGGAACCCAGTCGAGTGCACGCAGACCGTCGAGAATCGCTCCCTTGATGCGCGGAACTGCGAACGTCTCGAATTTGAATCCGAGGGACGGGTCGAACCGATCCACTGCGTCCATCAATCCGAAGACACCCGTGCCGTTCAATTCACTGGTGTCCGCTCCAGCGGGAAGACCTGCTGCCACACGACCGGCTACGAACTTCACGAGCGGCGAGTAGTGCACGATGAGCTGGTCTCTGGCCTGCTGGTCCTTGTCTTCGACCCAGCGCGTCCAAGCGCGCTCGATTGCCGGAGTGGTGCGGGAAGGCTTGTCGTCGGTCTCTGTCATCGTTCGGTCCGGACTTGCCCCCGAACATCACGCTCGGGGATGGGTGCTGGCGTACACAGACCGTAGACGCTCCTTGCTCACATGTGTATATCGCTGCGTCGTGACGACGTCACTGTGGCCGAGAAGTTCCTGAACCGACCGCAAATCCGCCCCACCGTCGAGTAAGTGTGTAGCAAACGTATGACGCAGTGCGTGTGGGTGTGTCGGGTTCGGCGCACGCTCGTCGAGAAGTCGACGAACGTCGCGGGTCCCGAGCCTTCGTCCGCGCGCATTGACGAAGAGCGCGCCTGCCGATTCGTCGTTGACGACTTCGTGACGAATCGCAGACCATTCATCGATTGCCTCGATCGCTGCACGTGTGAGAGGAACTCGGCGTTCCTTCGCGCCCTTTCCCCACACGGTGACGACTCCTCTCTTCATGTCGATGTTCGACAGATCGAGAGAACACAGCTCACTCACGCGAAGTCCGCTGCCGTAGAGGACTTCGAGAACGGCATCGTCTCGTTTGATCCGCCACAGTGGATGTCGACTCTCGATGTCGCGCGGCTCGAGAATGTCTTGAAGTTCGGAGCCGTCGAGAACGCGTGGCAGTCTCCCGTCACCGGATGGGGCTTTCAGCGACACAGCGGGATCGGCATCGATGCGGCCGGTTCGGCTCAACCAACGAAAATACCGACGAAGTGCCGACGCTTTGCGAGCAATCGTGCGCTTCGCGTACCCCTCGACGGTGAGGTGGGTCAGGTACTTGCGCAGCACGAGGCGGTCGACACGATCAGGACCGAATTCGTCAGCACTGAGGCCCGTCGAGACGGCCTGATCGGCTCGAACACACCATCGAGCGAAATCCTCCACGTCCCGTCGGTAGGCGTCGCGCGTATTCGAAGAAGCAGCTGTCAGGGCGGCCAGGAAGTCGGCGACTTCCCACTTCGCCAACGAAGCAATGTCGACTTCAGCAGAACGCACCTCGGACGAACTGACGGGGTGTTCGCCTCTGCTCGACATGGAAGCACAGTACCGACCAATGTCCATCTCGTCAGGACGATGTCGAGTTCCAGCGTCCGTCAGTTGGGATCCGTCAGCTTTTCGAACCACCCCGCGGTGCACATCAGCCAGCCGCGCGCTTCGAGTCTGCCGAGTGCAAGCGCCACCTCTCCGAGATCGCGTTGCGTTCGAGACACGATCTGATCGAGGGTCATCGGGTCGTCTCCGAGCAGTTCGAGAATTTCCGCATCTGCCGACGATGGGCGCGGTCGAGGATCGAATCTGGCAATGCGTCGGTGGGACTCGATGCCGAGCACCGCAAGTACGTCTTCGGGTTCGACAGCGATCGAGGCCCCGTCTCGAATGAGAAGGTTCGTGCCATCCGAGGCCCGCGTCGATGTCGATCCTGGAACAGCCATCACTGTCACCTGTCTTTCGAGAGCCGCGCGGACCGTGATCATCGAACCACCGGTGACCTTCGATTCGACGACGACGAGGACATCGCACAGAGCAGCAATGATGCGGTTCCGGAGGGGAAACCTGAATGCCTGTGGCTCGGTTCCCGGTGGGGATTCCGAGAGCAGCACTCCCCTGCGCGCGACGTCGGCCCAGACTTCACCATGTTCGGGTGGATAGACGACATCGAGACCAGATGCCACGACTCCGATCGGTCGACCAAGTTCCTCGAGCGAGGACGGCGAATGATCGATGCGCTGCAGAACGCCGCGATGAGCGCTGACATCGATTCCGCGTGCAAGGCCTGACACGACCGCGACCCCGTGCCCCGACAGCACATTTCCGAAGTGCCGTGCGCACGAACGACCGTGTGCTGTCGCATGGCGAGTTCCGATGATTCCGACGCATGGACGATCGAGAAGCCCAAGATCACCCTGAACGAAGAGCACGCCCGGAGCTTCTGGATCGTTCGCCAACTTCTGCGGATACTGTGAATCTCCGAGAACACAGACGTCGAAAGTCGTGTCACAGGCGCTCGCTGGCGAATCGTCCCGGGACATGCAGTCGCGTGGCGCCATGATTGCGTCTCGCCAGACCTCACCGAGACTGCGACCAGATTCACGGCTCACAGTCGACGCGAGGAGCGCATCGACAGGATTTGTCGGTGTCGATGACGGCGCTCTCCACGACTCGAGTGAGTCGAGAATGTCACTCGGTCGACGAAGACGAACGAGTGTGCGGAGGCGTCTCGGTGTCATCGACGGCAACGATGCGAGAGCTACTGCCGCAACTCGGTCTCTCGCTTCGCGTTCTGAGAGCTCGCGCGTCATCGCGTTCGCTGCGATCGAGAG
>JBJTGN010000348.1:0-4836 GCA_046093905.1 Actinomycetota bacterium | reverse complement strand
ATGTCAACCAAGGGAAGTTCTTCGACGAGGGGCTCGTGACGGTCCCTGCGAGATTCTCGGTGAGTTGACCTACTTTCGCAGGAGCGCCCGAATTCTGTTGGCCTTGCGCCTGATCCACGCCTGACGACGAGAGCCGTCAGGCGAGATCAAGGACTTGACAGATCCCAGTTTCCAGCCCAGTCGGACCAATGCGCCCGGGGGGACCGTCCGTTCAGTCATATGTGCTGACACAAGCGATGCATGCCACGCGGGAACCAACGAGTCCTCCGCCAGCACAGCTGCGACACGACTGGGTGGTTGTTTCATCATATCGACGAACATTTCCATCAGGAGATTCGTCGTCCGTTCTGCCGTGAAGGTCTCACCGGCAGCTCTCAGTGCCGTCACGACACGATTCTTCAAATCCACATCCGAGACCAGTGCCATGAACTTGTCCGCGGCTTCTCTCACATCGAATCCCAGGATGGTCGGCACGTCCCGCGGAAGGACCTCGTCGAGACTTCCTTGCCGGGTTGACAACGTGGCCAGTCCGTACATTGCGGCCTCAAATGGGACGAGGCCGAAACCCTCCACGGTCGTTGGATAGAGCATCAGTTCGGAATTCTCGAACATCCATCTCTTCTCGGCCTCCGAGAGAGCGGGCAGAACCATGACCGAATCCCTCAGGCCGGGGTCATCGAGGAACATGGAGGCCTCGTGCCCGACGGAGCCCCCCGCCGGAGGAACAAGGCCGGCAAGCACCAGTTTCCCGTTCCAACCCCGGCGTCTGACTTCCTTCACAATCTCCATCGCAAAGGGACGGTTCTTGTGGAGATACGCAACACCCAGAACAAACACGAACGGGCCGTCAACACCCTTCAGCCGACGGGGTGGCTCGGACGTCTCGATGAGTTCGAACTGTGCGCCCGTGTACACCACTTTCTCGGCTGTTCCACGCGGCACCAGACCTTCAGCCTGTGCAGCATCCATGGAGGCCTGAGAGAGGTATGAGACTCCGTCCACTCCCGAGAGTGCCGCCCTTGTCGTGGCGCGATAAGTCAACCAGTCCCTTGCATTAGGAAAGTAGGAGGGATTGCCGAAGGCGATGCAGTCCAGTTGATTGACTGCTGTCCACCTGCCGATCTTGCGCAGAAATGCGACGTCGCCTTCCCCCCAGGCTTGATACGGCCGGTAGGCCACATCGCAGACTTCCTCAACTTGTGAATGCTCGTTCGCGGCCGTGACGAAACGTATTCGTGGGTCTGCCAGCCGCACACGTGCGTACCCTGGCACGGGACCGGAGGTGTAGACCACCACCTTGGCGACATGTTCATTGTCGACGAGGGACCGAACGGTCTCGATGATGACTTGTTGCGTCCCCATCAGGTCCGGTCCCAGGGCCCGTCCGTCAATCGCAATGGACATGCCGCGCAGCGCGACCGAAGCCCGAACCAGACATGCCAGCAGCGGAGAGAACCTGTCATTCTCCACCGCCCTCACCCATGAGGCATACCAAGGATGCCTCCCGTTGACGATCCTCTCGTTCTCTGCCTGCTGTGTCGTTAGTTCACTCCCGAAGGAGCCCCCGCCACGGTGGTATGTGAAGACATCATCTGCGCAGACATGACGCAGGCCGACTGCCACGCAACGCTGCGAGAAGTCGACTTCCTCCCCGTACCCCCGGCCAAAGATCACGTCGAAGCCGCCTGCCAGATCAAGCGCACTTCGGTTTATGTAGACACAATGCCCAACCGCCGTGGGTATCGACGGTCTGCTCTTGGTTGACCACTTGGCGACTGCCTCTGCGGCCGTGTCCGGTGTGTGACCAGGCGGCAGTTGCGGGCTGGGCCGGAAGATCTCTGGGACAGACAACAGAGTCCCGTGGTTCGTCAACGAAGAAGCCGTCGCCACGGTTGACGAGCTCTTTGCTGCGTCCCGGAGTCTCTCCAGCCATTGGGGGCCGACAATCACGTCACTGTTGACCAGCACCACATCCCGTCGGTCCGCAGCCCGAAATGCATCATTGCACGAACCGACGAAACCGGAGTTTCTCTCGTGGTGGAGAATAAGGATAGTCCGGTCCCCGGTCATGTTTGATGAATGAATCAATTCGAAGGCCCGTGAGTCACCTCCCGCATCGTCGACCACCAGTACGGGCACATCCGGTTCGGTATTGCGAAAGATTGATTCAACACAAGCCATCACGTCACTAAAGGCGTTGTAGACAGGAACTACGACGAGCGGCAGATCACCGGTCAACTGCCGGGTGACATCCTCTACGTTCGTCAGACTGATCACCGGCACAGCGAAAGACTAATCGGCTCCACCGTCACTGAGAACACAACCCACCACACCGGTCAGTGGCAATTCAAACCTGAGCGCGGGGACATCGTTCTCGGCACGATTGGTGATCGAGTACCACGCACCACCGTTCAATGTCGTAGCGGCTATTCCATCTACTACATCGGAGAATCGAGCAAGCCGTATCTCGGTCTCGGTACTAGGGAGAATCACCAGTGTTTCTCCGCTCGTCAAGACCTGCACACCACTGAGGCTTCGTGACTGTGCTCCACACAGTAATCCAGTGGACCTGCTTATCTGACTGACTCCCAGGCGGTTGAGCATGTTGTCGGTCGTGTTGCGGTAGGGATCGGGAAGAGCCCTCAGCTCCGGTATGGAGAACCCGATGCGGCCATCTGATGCGGCAAGTCGGTCGTAGGCAGACACCGAAATCTGCGGGGCTCGTGCGTCGACTGCAGAATCGGAGCCCGGACGGACATCAGTCATGTCAAGGGCTGCGAGGGCCGACCTCACGTGAAAGCTCGTGTCGCGCAGACCACTCGCACCCTTCTTCATCTGGGACATGCTCGAAGGTAAGAGAATCGGGAGAAGACACAGAACTGCCGGAAGCACCAGCTTGAATCTCGAATTTGTGAGTGCAAGTCCCGTGCAACACACCAGCACAATTGCTCCGACGTAGACATAACGACTTGCTTGAGGTTCTGCGAGGTGGGAGCGGGAGATACCCGTGAGAAGCCAAGTGACGATCAACATTGACAACAGGAGCAACGACGCTCGTGTGGCCTCATTCCGTCGTCGGAATGCAACGGACAATCCAACAATCAGCAGAACAGAGCACAGGACGAACCTGCCTGTTCTGAAGGACCAACTCCCTATTCCAGCCGAGGACCACACCGCGGAGTCAAGGACATATCTTGGCGTCCTGCTGAGATTCCCGGGTTGCGATTGAGACTCCCCATACACGCTGAACCACAGGCCGTAGAGGAATAGCACCGGCAGCATCAACTTCACCAACTGCCATTGCCTTCGCATCACGAACGAGAGCGTCACGACACCCGCCACGGCGACGCCACCCCCGGCACAGAGCAAGGAGAGGGACACCCACACAATCGAGCGGTTTCGCGGGTGGTCGCGGGATGCCTCATCTATTGCCAGCAATCCGAACAGCAACGCACCGATCATTCCCGTCTGGAACGGCCAAAGAATGTTCTGCCAGCCAGAACCAAGCAACAGCAGAACAGGCAGGAGTGTCACGGCAAGAAAGGGCGCACGCCGATACACCATTCCTGCCGCGATAACACATGTGACGGTGTGCACGGTGATGCCCACCACCTGGAACGGGACATAAGAGTCAGTACCGAAAATCTCCCTCAGGAACACGTAGACAATCACGGGCAGAGTGCTGAGATGACCGTTGTGTGGAAGAAGAAGACCATCAATGGAGATCTCACGGTGCAGGAGAAAGTCCCAATCGTCAAAGAAGAACGTGAGTCCAGTTGCATTGTCGGCAATCATCCACAAAGCCACGAGGACTATCACTGCACCAGCAACAATGCTGATGACCGCAGGCCTAGCTATCTCAGTCCTTGACAGCAAGAAGCCTTATCTCCGAGATCATGAGGTCAGAAATCGGATACCTCAGGAGATCCTCCGGAACATCGATTGTGTCTGCCGTTGCCGATACCCGCCGGATCTTCAGTCCCGCTGCCGTGACGGCATTCTGAAGTTGTGTGAGCGTGATGCGGTTGAGTGTGTCCAGATCGGTCAGCATCGACTCACGGAGTTCCTCCTGGCCCTCGGTGAAGGAGGTCAGTTCCCGCCTCAAATCTGCATGTGGCTTGCGGAGATGCTCCCAACCCACTGGATACCACTTCCATAGATGGGAACCACGCTGCGAATGAAACAATGGCCAGATCTGGAGGAACATGTAACCGCGCGGTCGGAGGACTCTCCTGATCTCTGCCAGAACCCGGACTGGATCACTGACATGCTCGAAAACGGACCAGGACATGACGAAATCAAATCGTGAATCGGCGAACGGGAGCATTGTCTCGGTGCATTCTGCGAATCGCAAGTTGTCCGGCAGCTCACTGCCGAGGAATCTCCTCGACATGTCCGCTAGGTCATCCACATCCGTCGGGAAGATGTCAGTTCCGACAAATTCGTAAGGGCGGAATTGACGAACCATTCCGAGATCAATCATTCCGTCGCCGCACCCCACGTCCAGGATGCGGGCTCCGTCAATGTCTACGGTCGTGCCGGACAGAAAGTCGGCAATCTCCTGTGGGGGATTCGTCACGTGCTCCAGGAACCACGCCCTGCGGTCCTCTTCTGGGGCCCCCTTGTAACGCCCCTCTACCCGTGGTGCACCAGCCACGTCACTCAGCCCTTGTGGAGCGTTCCGAGGATCTGCTGGCGGGCGTCAGCAAGATCGGCCTGCAGGCGCTCGACCTGGCTCGAAATCTGGCTCCCCACCGACATCGATACCCCGTCGACCACTCCTGCGATGTGCTGCGCTATCAAGGTCGACTTGCTCTCGTCCAGACGAATCACCAA
>JBJTGN010000347.1:0-11572 GCA_046093905.1 Actinomycetota bacterium | reverse complement strand
GCTCGAAGACGACGGTCGGGCGGCTCGCGCACTTCGGAGTCTTCGCCGTCGGGGAGTCCGCCTGTGTCTCGACGACTTCGGCGCCGGCACGTCGTCTCTGACAAGTCTGACTTCGTGTCCCGTCGACTTCGTGAAATTGGATGGAACGCTCGTACACGGTCTCGGCGAGGGCAGCCATGACGAGTCCATTGTGCGCAGCGTCATTCAATTGGCTCATGGCTTCGACGCATCCGTCATCGCGGAATCGGTGTCGACCCCACTCCAAGTCGAGCGATTGATCGCACTCGGGTGTGATCTGGTGCAGGGATTTCACATCGCAAAGCCCCTCCCCGCGACGGACTTCGCAGCAGGGACCGCTACCGTCTTCTCTGCGTGACTGCGAACGAACTTCCCCCTCCCGTCCTTCCACGCTGCTATCGACATCCCGAGGTCGCCACCGGACGCTCGTGTACGCGATGCGGAAGGCCTGCATGTGGCGACTGCCTGCGACCAGCAGCGATCGGGAGCCAATGCCCCGATTGCCTGAAGGCTTCCCTGCCACCGCCGAAAGTGCGGGCGCTCGATTGGAATTCTCGCCAGCACGCTCTGGTGTCACGCCTCATCATCGTTGTCAACGTCCTGGTCTTCGGCTGGGTCGTTCTCGGCGACGTCGGGGCAGCGGGGGGTTTCACCAGTTCGTTGACCTCACGTGAAATCGATCTCGGCCTCAACCGCGACCTCCTTGCCGTCACCCACGAGTGGTACCGACTGGTGACTGCAGGCTTTCTCCATTTCGGAATTCTTCATCTCGGCATGAACATGTTCCTGCTCTACCAACTCGGCGACATGCTCGAGCGTCCACTCGGTCGCATTCGTTTCGGGCTCCTCTATGGCGCCTGCCTGCTCGGCGGATCTCTCGGGGTTCTCGTGATTTCGGGCGACAGCAGCGGACTGCACGGCGGAGCCTCTGGAGCAGTGTTCGGACTGATGGCCGCGGCGACCGTTGGCATGTACCGCCGAGGAGTCAACGTGTTCCAAAGCGGCATCGGGACGCTGCTCGTGATCAACCTCATACTCACGTTCACGATTCCCGGCATTTCCATCGGAGGACACCTCGGAGGAGCCGTGATGGGAGCAGTGTGCGGATTCGCCATGCTCCCACCTCCATGGAAACGCCATTCGGAGTGGCTGACATATGCGGTTCCGGCAATCGGTGCAGTTCTCGCCGTGGCTGCCAGCGTTCTCACCGTGAATTGAGGTTTTCATGACGTGTCACTTGCACATGTCATGAATCACGTTGTGAGCGAAAGCAGAGCCACACCGCTCGATCTGCTTGACTGAGAGAGTGATGTCTCTCCCCTCTGCCAGTTCGGTGACCGCGCACCCGGCATCGGGATCCTCGACGTCCACCGGAGTCGAAACCGAAATCGATCGCGACCTTCAGACCGGTGAACCGGTGTGTGCACACATCGTCAAGACCGAACCCGGGGAGAGCGCTCAGGCCAAAGTGCTCGAAGCCCGGATCTACGGGACTCCACTCGAAGCACTGTGCGGTCACGTCTGGGTTCCGTCACGTGATCCGAAATCGCTACCGCTGTGCGAGGACTGCAAGTCGATCTACGAGATGTACCGAATGATGAACGACAAGCTCAGCGAACGTCCGAGCGAGTGAGCGTCGCACACACGAGACCGCACCATGCCCGCCATCGAAGCCATCATCACTTTCGCCATTGCATCGCTCGCACTGTTGCTCATTCCTGGTCCTGCGGTCATCTACATCCTGAACCGCAGCGTTTCCGATGGCCGTGAAGCAGGCCTTGCTGCCGTAGCTGGATTGGAAATCGGGAACTTCGTCCATGTGATCGCAGCATCAGCAGGATTGTCCGCAGTACTCGCCACGTCGGCTGCCGCCTTCAACGTCGTGAAATGGCTCGGCGCGGGATACCTGGTCTTCGTTGGCGTACGGACTCTGCTGGCGAAGCCATCCGCTCTCGACAGCGATTCATCGGTCGTCTCACGCCGTCGTTCATTCGTTCAGGGAATCGTCGTCAACATTCTGAATCCGAAGGTGGCGTTGTTCTTCTTGTCGTATCTGCCACAGTTCATCGATCCGGACAATGGTGCCGCATGGACACAGGCTCTCGTTCTCGGGTCGATCTTCGTTCTCATCGGATGTCTGACCGACGGTACGTACGCACTGACGGCGAGCGCACTGCGATCGGTTCTGCTCTCTGGTCGCACTCTGCCTTTTGTCCAGCGATACGTAGCTGGCACGGTGTTCATCGCCCTCGGCTTGATGGCTTCGACATCGTCACGCGCCACATCGAAATAAGAGCGTTCGTGACAGCCAGTTGGCTGACTCGGCTGCCTGGATTCCCTAGCGGAAATTACGTGCAGGCATATCAACCGCCATCACCAATGGTGAGATCAGCTCGGCGATCACATTGACCACTCCCTCGTTGCGCTGCAGTCGTCCCCGAATGAGGAGCGCTGACGCAGCTCGTGCAACTGGGCGAAAACGCTTCCAACATCCGACCGAGACGACAATGTTGATCAGACCCGTCTCATCTTCGAGATTCATGAACGTCGTACCTTGTGCTGTCCCCGGTCGCTGACGGTGGGTGACCACTCCCGCCACCCACACTTTTGTCCCGAGCACATGTGGCAACTTGTCTGCAGTGACGACGCCGAGTTCGTCGAGACGTTCGCGCAGGAACCGAGTGGGATGACCATTCGGCGCTACCCCGGTCGCCCATAGATCGGCGATTGCAACTTCGATCGGTTCCATGCCGGGCAGAGTTGGTGCGTCACACGAAGTGGCAATCCCGGGAAGACGGTCTCGACGCGAACGAGCAGCTGCTCCCGCCGCCCACAGCGCCTGACGTCTCTCGAGACCGAAACATTCGGCGAAGACACCACCCGTTGCCATCGCTTCGAGCTGAGGTTGCGCAATTTCATCGACACGTCGCACGAGATCTTCGAGGTCGCAATACGCCCCACCCGCATCGCGTTCGGCGACGATGCTCATTGCAAGTTCGGAGCCGATGCCGCGAATGGAATCGAGACCGAGACGAACGGCGTATCCGCCGTGACTGTTCGCGCACGGCTCCAGGCTTGCTCCGGCTCGGGACACGGCAAGATCCGGCGTGCGCACGACGACACCGTGACGACGGGCGTCTTGGGCCAGCGAATGAGGACTCCAGAAGCCCATCGGTTGCGCATTCAACAGACCGGCGTAGAAAGCGGCTGGTTCGTGCAACTTGAGCCACGCCGATGCATAGACGAGATAGGCAAACGACACCGAGTGACTCTCGGGAAATCCATAGTTGGCGAAAGCAGCCATCTTGTCGAAGATCTCATCTGCGATCTCACCGGTGATCCCGCGTTCGGCCATACCTTCGTAGAGTCGGGCGCGCAGTCGCTGCATGCGCTGCTGGCTGCGTTTCGATCCCATTGCTTGACGCAGTTCATCGGCTTCGGCTGGTGTGAATCCAGCGACATCGATGGCCATCTGCATCAACTGCTCCTGGAACAACGGGACGCCGAGTGTCTTGCCGAGACTGTTCTCGAGCAGCGGGTGAAGATACGTGATCGGTTCCTGGCCGTTGCGTCGCCGAATGTACGGATGCACCGATCCACCTTGAATGGGACCGGGTCGGATGAGGGCGACTTCGACGACCAGATCGTAGAAGCGACGCGGCTTGAGACGCGGCAAGGTTGCCATTTGGGCGCGGGACTCGATCTGAAAGACTCCGACCGTATCGGCGCGGCACAACATCGCATACACATCGTCGTCCTGAGGAATCGCTGCAAGATCGATGTCGATGCCCTTGGCTGCTCGAACCAGATCGACAGCTCCGTGCAGTGCCGAGAGCATGCCGAGACCGAGGAGATCGAACTTGACGAGACCCGCTGCTGCGCAATCGTCCTTGTCCCACTGCAGAACACTGCGATCCTTCATGCGCGCCCATTCGACTGGAGACACTTCGATCACCGGACGATCGCAGATGACCATGCCACCGGAATGAATGCCGAGATGGCGCGGGGCGTCTTCGATACGCGCAGCAAGGTCGAGTACCTGTGAGGGAATGTCGTGATCGGGTCGACCATCGGGACCGGTCTGAGACACCACGCGATCCACACGCCGCCAGGAATCGATCTGTTTCGACCAGGCATCCTGTTGGCCAGGCGCGTACCCGAGAGCCCTCGCCATATCACGGACTGCAGATCGAGCCCGGTAGGTGATCACATTGGCAACTTGAGCCGTGTGGTGCCGCCCGTACCGGCTGAACACGTACTGAATGACCTCTTCGCGCCGACCGCTTTCGATGTCGAGGTCGATGTCAGGTGGCCCGTCGCGTTCGGGTGACAAGAAGCGCTCAAAGAGCAACCCGAGCGACACCGCATCAGCCTTGGTGATGCCGAGCGAGTAACACACCGCACTGTTGGCTGCACTCCCTCGACCCTGACAGTAGATGTCGGATCGCTCGCAGAACTGCACGATGTCCCAGACGACGAGAAAGTAGCCGGCGAATCCGAGGGTCTCGATGACCTGCAATTCGTGATCGATGGTGCTCCACGCTCGTGCCCGCAGACTGAGATCCTCTCCGTGGCGCGGTCGTTCACCGTAACGGAACACCGCACCGCGTTCAGCCAGTTGGCGCAAGTACTGCATCTCCGTCAAACCGTCGGGACACGGATACGGCGGAAGGCGCGGCGCAACCAGCGACAGATCGAATGCAGCTTGCCTCCCGATCTCAGCGGCGGCATGTACGACACCCGGATATCGCGCGAACCGACGCTCTTGTTCGGCTCCGCTGCGCAGATGTGCCATTGCCGCAGCCGGCAGCCATGGGTCGACATCGTCGAGACTCCCCCGTCGCCGCACAGCAGCCATCGCTGTCGCCAACCGCCGATCAGCTGGGGTCGCATAGTGGACGTTGTTCGTCGCCACACACTGCACATCACTCCGAGCAGCGATCTCTGCCAGAGCATCGTTGCGGGCCGAGTCGACAGGATCACCGTGATCCCAGAGTTCGACGAGTACTCGTTCGCGGCCGAATGCAGAAACGAGTTGCTCCAATTCGCGTCGCGCTGATGTCGGACCGTGTTCGATGAGAGCCGCAGGCACTGTTCCTTGTCGACATCCTGTGAGCACCCACCAATGCCCTGCTCCGACGTCTGCCAAATCATCGATCGTGCACACCGGATTGCCTTTCGAGCCGGAGAGTTGAGCCAGACTCAGCGCGCGCGACAGGCGTGCATACCCGATCGGGCCATCGGCGAGAACGAGAAGGTGACGCGTCGATCCGCTGTGCTGCACTGTGATCTCCGAACCGAACACCGTCGGCAGACCGAGCGGGCGAGCAGCTTGCGCGAAACGCACGATTCCGTACAGACCATCGTGATCGGTGATGGCCAGTGCGGTCAGACCCAGCCGGTCTGCTTCATGCGCGAGATCCTCCGGGTGTGACGAGCCATCGAGGAACGAAAAGTTCGAATGGCAGTGCAACTCCGCGTAGGGAACTGTTGGTCCGGTGACGCGTCGACGGGGCGGATCGGCGATGCGATTCGGTGGTACGGAGGTTGCCGGCGAAGTGGTCGCTCCCGATGCGGGGGTCCCATCAGATGGCGGGGAGCCCGCGCGGCGACCCGACAGGCGCGCTTCCAACTCGGCCCAAGTGGTCGGACCCTGCATCCCCCATGACGTGCAACCACGCGACATGGCAGCAGGTTATCGAACATATGTTCGTACCTTCCAGGGGGCCTGGTCTGGCTCAGAACCCTTGATCCGGCCAGGGAACTCCGGTCGATGTGGTTCAGGCGTCGACAGCGTTTGCGATGTCTGCGAGAACGTCGTCGGTGTGCTCCAGACCACAGCTGATCCGCACCGTTCCCGGAGTGATTCCCGCTGCGGCCAGTTCCTCAGGGGTCATACCTGCGTGAGTCGTCGAAGCCGGATGGGTGACCAAGGTCTCCGGGCCACCCATCGACGTCGCCGGTCGGCAGAGCTTCACCGATGAAACGAACCGTGCCCCGGCTTCCAGACCACCCGTCAAATCGAAAGCCAAGACTCCACCGTGCAGGCGCTGCTGACGCATTGCGAGCTCATGACGTGGATGAGATTCGAGACCGGGATAGTGAACGCGCACGACACCGGACTGCGTCTCCAGAAAACGCGCGACAGCCAATGCCGTCGCACTCTGTTGCCGGAAGCGAGGACCGAGTGTGCGCAGACCGCGCAAACCGTTCAATGCATCGAACGGGGATGCGCACGCACCCTGCAGCACGGCGAAACCCCACAGCGCTTCGATGAGGTCTCGCGATCCTGCCACGACTCCGAGAGTCGCGTCGTTGTGCCCTGCCATTGACTTGGTCGCCGAGTGCACCACCAACTGCACGCCGAAATCACCAGGGCGCACACCGAGAGGAGTCGACAACGTGGAGTCGACAACGGTGATCGGACCGCGGATCGCACCCAGTTCCTCGAGGTCGACAATGTCGAGAAGTGGGTTTGCAGGATTTTCCGCAAGCACCATCATCGTGCGACCAGGCTGCACCGCAGCAGCGAATGCACCAGGTTCGGTCGCATCGACGAATGTGACATCGATGCCGAATCGCGGACACACTCCTGCGAGAAGCTGCATCGTTCCGCCATACAGCTGACGCTGGGCAACGATGTGATCGCCGCGCGAGCACAATCCGAGAACGACACCTGCGATCGCGCCCATCCCCGAGGCGTACGCTCTCGCAGCCTCCATTCCTTCGAGTTCGGCGACGGCATCCTCGAATGCATTCACTGTCGGATTGCCGTGTCGGCTGTAGAACTCTGTCGCCTGAGCCGAATGTGCAAGACGTCGTCCGGACTCGAGGCTCTCCATCTCGAACGTGGTCGATGCCCACAGGACCGGAGCCATCGCGGAAATTCCCGCGGTTCGTCCTCCGCGCACGGTCAAGGTCTCCGGTTGCCAGTGTCCTGAATCGTGTGCGTCGCGATGTGGGGTCGTCACGACTCCCCAGTCAAGCAGTTCGTTCCGGAGTCCGTGCGACGGAAGTGCAGCCCGCGGATTTCTTGGTTCACCCGACTGCAATCGGACGTCAGTCCGACAATGGTGTCGTTAACCGTGTCGATTCGGCTGAAATTGACCGAATCTTTCCGAAATACAGGACAAATCAACAGCCTGCCTGCCGATTTTGACGTCGACGGAAATCGATCCGGAGATGACTCCGGATCCCGAATCGGCAAGGGAGAGAACCATGACTACTCATTTCACGCACGCGAGTCATTTCACGCACGCGGGCGAATTCACTCACACAGAGAGGCCGCCTTCGGATCCGCCTCGAGCCCTCGTGACACTCGAACATCAATCGGACCGGCGCTCCATGGAAGCCGCTTTCCAGCGGATCGGATACAACGTTCGCTGTTCGACCGACAACCGTACCGTCGACGCACTCGTGCGATCCTTCGAACCCGATGTGATGATCATCGACTCTCGCCATGCCTATCCGCAATCGAGTTCACTCGTGCTTCACGTGCGCCGATGCCCGGACATCTTGACGATCGCGATCGGGGCCGACTCCGAAGATCAGCGCATTGCTGTGATGCGTAGCGGAATCGATGATGCGGTGCCGACTGGATCATCGCCCGATGAAATCGCTGCCCGCTGTCAGGCCATTCTTCGTCGGATGCGCCATGTACGTTCGGCCTCGGCGATCGAACTCGGCCGCATTCTCAGTTTCGGGCCGCTCTGTGTGGATCTCGGCCGACGGGAAATCCGTGTCGACCAATCAGTGATTGCTGCAACGCGTCTCGAATTCGAATTGTTCGCTCAGTTGTGCCGACGTCCGCTCGAAGTGTGCAGTCGCGCAGAGTTGCTCAAGAGCGTGTGGGGGCCACATTGGGTCGGTGATACGCACGTCGTGGACGTGCACATGTCGAACTTGCGCCGCAAGTTCACGTCGCGAAACCCTCACGTTCAATTCATGCAGACCGTCCGCGGGGTCGGATTCCGTCTCGCAGACGACATCTTGTATCTGGCCTCGAAGGATGTGACATCACGCCGCATGTTTGGAGCTCGCCTGTCCTGGAACAGTGAGACCACGAACGACAACATGAGCAACGACGCACACGATGACGAAGTCGACGACGACTGATCGATGTGTCGATTTCGAATGATGATCACATGTAGTCGGCGGTCAACCACCATGTTCCCGCTGTGATCTCGACAAGGCAGGCTTTCGGCCCGTCGGAACTCTCGATGACCAATTGAAATCGAGCAGACCGACGGGCCCGAGCTTCCCACCATCTTTCATCGACAGGCCACGGCCCCGCCCAGGCTGTGATCCGATGCGAACGCGAACCGCGCACGAGTGATGTCGGTGCCGCACTCACGAGACCACGGCCATCGACGGAAACGAGCCGACCGTCGACATCGAGCACGCTGATCGGCTCCGGATCGTGCAGGGTCAGCGCCGGGGCCGGCAGCGGAAGCGATCCTGGCCAAGGTGCAGCTCGTTGCGATTCGTGAACTCGCGATTCGAGATGTCGCAATTTTGGATCTCGCAATTTTGGATCTTGCGATTCAGGAAATGGCACGAGTTCGTAGACCTGCCACGGATCCCTGCCACCTCTGTGATGAGCCATGGTCACACTGTCCGAACCGAGAAGTCCGAGCACTCGTGTCACGGCCCGGATGGCATTCTCATCAGCTCGAGACCGACCGCCCCAGAAGCCTTCTTGAACACCGCTGTCACGACGTACCTGTGTCGGCGTGAGACGCAGCAGCACCACACCAGCAGTCGGTCCCGTATCGGCATTGATCCACCCATCGAGTTGCCAACGGACTCGGTCGAGAAGTGCTCCTGTATCCATTCCTTCTGCCCGGTACCACACGCGTCGAGTGGATTCTGCGTGGTCGGTTTCGGCCTCGACGAGAATCCGTGTGCACACGCACGATTGATCCTGAAGAGATGCCGAGAGTTCGTCGACGAGTCGTTTGGCGGCGAAGATCAAAGGATCGAGTTGCCCAACCGGCTCTTCGAATGTCTGCACAACCGATAGATCCGCAGGCGGGGGCACTGCACGCGGAGATGCATCGTCGGTTCCCGTTGCCAAACGGTGGATCGCCACTCCGGTAGCTGCGAAACGATCGAAGAGATGCTCGACCGAGAGCGCTGCCACATCTCCCAGATGACGCAACCCGAGACGCTCCAGAAGATCGACGACATCGGGGTCACATCCGCCAACAGTGGTCAGAACACGCACCGGGAACGGTGCAAGAAATGCAGCCGTTGCTGCCACTCCACCGTCCACCACGACCGATCGCCCACTGCGGGCTGATGCTCTCGCCGCAAGAGTCGATGCGAGTCGACCATCGGCGATACCGACGCCGAAGCCTCCGCCGACACTC
The DNA here is from genome assembly GCA_046093905.1 of Actinomycetota bacterium. Taxonomy (GTDB): domain Bacteria; phylum Actinomycetota; class Acidimicrobiia; order Acidimicrobiales; family Ilumatobacteraceae; genus Casp-actino8. The sequence goes on along the minus strand of JBJTGN010000347.1, from coordinate 2,183 downwards.
ATGACATCTGCAGGCCCCAACGGGGACATCTCGCGTGTTGTCGACGATCCCTGACAGATGCGCGTCACCCCATCTGCTGCCAACTGTGCAAGACGTTCGGCCAGAACATCGTCCCCACCGACGTAGCGCGAGGGTCCGCGTGTAGCGAGCAGAACCGAACCTGGAGTCTCGAGATCGACGAGAGGTACCAGCTCTCCGATGGAACGAGCTACTGGTTCGAACCAGCGAATGTCTCGCTCCGGGTCATCGGGAACGATCACGAGATGTGGACATGCTCCTTGAGCTTGGCGTCGTCGTTGACCGGGGCGAACCCCTTGGTTCCAAGCGAGTGGAGAACAGACAGCAACGCGCTGTGCGCGCAGAATTGCCATCGGCTGATCGATGTCCAGCTCCGGGCCGCGCCCGTACCGCCCATGCAGGACAGCTGCTGTCACAGACCATGCTGGACTGTGCACCACTGCACAGCGAACGAGCCGGGCATCGCTCATGATCCGTGATCGATTGTGTGATCGCTTGTTCGATCGATTGCGTGATCGACGAGATCGACGAGATGACCCACACGAGCCAATGCTCCCGATGTATCGGGTAGCCACACCGAGTGAACTCGTCGGCGAGGGCAGCGTCGACCCTCCATCTCCACCGAGACGAGACGGCGGCGAAGATGCCCATGTCCGTCACCCAGACCTTCCCATTGCACAGAACGTGCCGTCAGCCGAACATCGACCGATGTCGCCGGCGGATCCCCGATGATCACGAGGACACTTCCCTTCGATTGTGCACGGTTCTGTAGACGACGAACGACCGATGAGTGCAGAGTTGCCAGGACGCTGCGCGCAACAACGACGAGATCCACTCCGTCGACGAGCGCAGACAGAGCCGCACCGTTGTCTCCCCGTGTACCAGGATCGGCGGTACTGGCCCGATTCACGGAACTCGCGTTCACGAACACAGTGCGATCGAGTGACACTCCGATCGTTGCTGCAGCCAAGATCCCGATCGACGGCATTCCGACGATTGCCGCCCACGAACCAGCCTGGGTCACCCCTGCCACCAGACCGAGAGCGCACGACACCGCAACAGACCCGGCGCAGACGACTGTCTGACCGCGTACGAGACCGGCCGGAGAGTCCGGTGAACTCGCAAAGAGAGGGATCAGAGCGTCGTGAACAGGAAGGAGTCGTTCATGGGCGAACACCGGCATCTTCGACACGGCAATGACATCACCGGACAGGGCGTGGAGTGCCATGCCGAGACTGTATCGAACATATGTTCGATCACGCCAGACGAGATGTCAGGCGGGCTTCAGGCAGACGAGCGAACGAGGTCGAGGTATTCGGCGAACTCCCGTGCACCATTCGCCCAATGGTCGGCTCCGAGGCTGCGGGCGTGTTCGAGATCGCGAATCGCGTGACCGCCGATCACGAGGCGTACCCCCTCGTCGACCTGACCTCGTAGTGCCTTCAACGTCTCCCGAGCACTGTCCAGACACTCGTCGGACGAGACACTGATCCCGATCGCCACCAGATCTTCGACGGCGGCCGCAGCGTGAACGAACGACTGTGCCGGAGTGTCTGCGCCGAGATCGTGCACATCCCAGCCTTCACGTCGCAACAGATCTCCCAACATCGCCAGAACGAGGCCATGACGCTCTCCCGTCGGACCCCCGATGACGAGGACTCCTCGCCGGCGACCCGGGCGGGAAAAACGCGGACTGAGTTGCCCGACGAGCCGAGTGGCAATCGAAGTCGCGAGGTGCTCGACCGAAATGTCGATCTCCCCCTTGGACCAACGATCACCGATCGACCTCAACACCGGAGACAAGATCTCCAGATAGACCTCGTCAACATCGGCGCCGGCAGAAATCGCCCGTTGCAGGACATCGGACGCTCCGCGTCCATCGCCAGCGATCAACATTCGCTCGAGTTCGACCACGTAATTGCCCCGACGCCGAGCATCGGAGGAGCGCCTCGAGTCCCTCTCCGTGTGACCCCGTTCCCGGCCCGATCCGCTTCGCAGATTGCGTCGATTCTCGTTCTTCTCTTTTTCGGAGAGGAATTCGGCGAGTGCCCGGGGGCTGACCTGCCACACTCCATGAATCCGGCTCGCCTCCAGCCGCCCCTGGCGGACATATCGGTACACCGTCATGTAGTGAACTCCGATCTTCGCTGCGACCTCATCGAGAG
>JBJTGN010000346.1:0-7825 GCA_046093905.1 Actinomycetota bacterium | reverse complement strand
TTGATCGAAGTCGATGTGCAAAACGCTTCGTGGTCCTACACATCGACGGTCCTCGTTCACATCATCGTCGCAGTGGCAGCCGGCGTTGCAGCAGTGGCGCACACGGTGGGCAAGAGCAAGCTGGCGCTGGCTCTCGGCGGCGCCTTTGGACTCGTGTTTTCACTTGCTGCACTGTTCGTCGGTCTCTTGCTCCGAACCGGCAGTTGACGAGGTCAGTTGCGTGGAACTTTGCTCCACGCAACGTCACGATCAACTCGAACGTCTCCGGGTAGACCGAGAACCCGCTCGCCGAGAATGTTGCGCATGACTTCACTCGTGCCACCCTCGATGGAGTTCGCACGACTGCGCAGGAAAGCCTTCTGCGGATTTTCGAGGCTCATCGCCGACTCAGGACGAATCTTCTCGTACCCACTCGGAAACAGCATTCCCTCTGCACCCATCATCGAAACGGTGAACGAATAGATGTCCTTGTGCAATTCCGCCATTGCCAACTTGGCAATGGAACCCTCGGGACCCGGATCCCCCATCTTTCGCATCTGAGATGCACGAATGTTGGTCAGGCGCAGCAATTCCGCTCGAATCCACAATTGCACGAGCTCATCTCGGGTGGCAGCGTCCTTGCTCTCTGCGGGAAGCTCCTTCCAAACCTTGACAGCATCACGAATCGGACCCGAAGCCTTCGGCGGGATCGCTCCGCCAATCGACACTCGCTCGTTCATGAGAGTCGTCAAAGAGACTCGCCAACCATCTCCGACATTGCCGAGCATTTCGTCGTTGGAGATGCGGACATCGGTGAAATAGACCTCGTTGAACTCGGCCTCTCCGGTGATCTGGTAGAGAGGACGAACTTCGACGCCGGGCGCCTGCATGTCGACGACGAACGCTGTCAAACCAGCATGTTTGACAGCTTCAGGGTCGGTACGAACGATGAGGAGACCCCAACGTGACAGGTGCGCGAGAGTCGTCCAGACCTTCTGCCCATTGACGATCCATTCGTCCCCATCCTTGATGCCCTTTGCTGACAGACCGGCAAAGTCCGAACCTGAGCCGGGTTCTGAGAACAGCTGACACCACACTTCTTCACCAGTGAACAACGGTCGAAGATAGCGGCTCTTTTGAGCCGCACTCCCCCACACCGCAACCGTCGGCCCGCACATGCCATGGCCGATCGGGTTCCGGGCCACAGGATTCGGGGCTCCAGCAGTGGAGAGTTTTTCGTTGATGACTCGTTGCAGCTTCGGATTCAAGCCGAGACCACCATGCCCGACCTCGAAATGAACCCACGCAAGGCCCTTGTCGAATTGAGCTCCGAGGAAAGTCGTTGCATCAGTCGATGTGGGAGGAAACTCCTTGAGAAGTTCGTCGATCGCTTCGAGAACCTGCTTCTCGTCTGCTCCAACTGCCTGCGTCAAAGTGGCCATGTCGTCTCCTGTGTTTTTTGGGGGTTCGTAATCAGAGGTAGTTGTCGAAGTGACGGCAACGAGCGCCGCACGATCGATCCTGTCGCCGGAGGGGCAAGGAGAAAAATAGCGTCTGCGGCCCGAAAGAATGGTGTCCGAGGCGGGGCAAATCCGCCAGTCGACGGCCAGATGTCAATCCTGGTCGTCGACCTCGGTTGAGGGGGCGTCGAAACCTGCTTGGGCAAGGCGGTCGAGGAGCTCGTCCCGGATCGATTTTCCCGGTTCCCGGGCCTTTTCCGATCCGATCCTCCAGCCGAGTCGACTGGAGTACAAGAGTGGAGACTCGCGCAGTCTGCCGGCTTTGACCATCGTCACACGGGCGAAGAGAAGGTGATGATCTGACAGCACGACACTGTCCTCGACCTTGCACAGCAGAGCGGCGATGCAATTGCTGACGATCGGAAGGCCGTCGACCCATGTCTCGAGGTACTCGGGAATGACGTGATGGAACTTTCGGCCGGGATACGAGAAGTATTGACCCTGTGAAATCTGATCGCCCGCCAGGATCGATACAGAAAACGTCTGTGTCCGCTCGATCATCGAGAAGGATTCGTGCCGAGGTGAAATGGACGCCATGACAATCGGCTCGGAGAAGCTCACCTGACTCACCCAGTGACTCGTGTATGCGCGCTGCACGGGAGGGTTCGCCAGGTCATCGACGCATCCCACGACCTGCACACCGTGCATCATCTGGCCGAGACCTTGTTTGATATCTCGATCGATCATCGATCTCCTCCTTCGCACTCGACAATCCTGCCTGCTCATCGGTGTCATGCCCATGAATGATTCGAATCCGTCGCTGCAAATTGCGAAACGGAATCTCGCGAAATGAATCGATGATCGCGAGGTCGGAAATCGATTTAAGTTGAGAGGAGCCATCAGTCGGAGGAACTCCTCGCGCTCGGCATTCGAAAATCCCGGAAGCCGACTCCGTAACGACATGACTGAACGCAATGCGGACAGTTGCTGCGATGCCGAGAACACCCCTTTGAGATTGCTCAATGCACGCTCCACGATGGCGATGGGATGAAGAGATGCGAGAAAGCGGACGTCGAAAGTTGCAGAGCTTCCCGTGACGCGCTCGAAAATGCGCCGACAATCGTCGACGGCGAGCACAGCTCCACCGTGAAACGGATCGATGAAGGAGTCTGGAATTTTGCCGATGGGGGCATGCGAACCGACCAGGAAGTGACCGGGCATTCCGACTCCTGACACACGAACACCGAGTCGACGTGCTACCTCGATCATCACGACCGACAAAGTGATCGGGAGTCCCGTCTTCCTCACAAGAACGTCATCGAGAAATGAATTGGCAGGGTCGTAGTAATTCTCACGGTTGCCGCTGAAACGCTCATCACCGTCGAAGAGATGACGCGCGATTCCCTCGAATGTCGGAGAAGAGATCTCCGAGGCCAACTCGTCGAGAAGAACCAGGTGCTCGACGATGTCCCCTACCTTTGTTGCTTCATCTCGAAGGTTGGACCGACGGTCGCTCTCCGAAGCCTGCATCTTGATGAAAGCGGAAGCAGTGAGGAACGTTTCATCGAGGGGAAGGTCCGCTCCGGCGAGTACGAGAGACTCGAAACTCAGCAGCAATTCGGAACGGCGACCCTCCGACGACTCCACATCGTCGAGGGTACCCGCACTACTGTTTGCCCCATGCACATCGGAGTTCATGCTCAGTCCACCCCGGACAAGACCGCTCTGGTCATGACCGGATCCGGTTACACACAGACCTTCAAACAATTGAACGACTCAGCCAACCGACTGTCGCAACTACTACGCAGTGTCGGGCTGCAGCCCGGTGACCACATTGCTCTGTGTCTCGAGAACCATGATCGGTACCTCGAAATCCTGTGGGGCTGCCATTTTGCAGGTCTCGTGTACACCGCTGCCTCGTCTCGACTGACCAGTCAGGAACTCTCGTACATCATCAACGACTGTGGAGCGAAGGCGTTCATCACCTCGAAGTACAAGGCAGATCAGGCGGCCGAGATTCTGCCGAGTACGCCGAACGTCGGTCTGCGCTTGATGCTCGACGGCACAATCGATGGATACGAAAGTTACGAATCCGCAGTTGCGAGTCAGCCTGCGGAGCCATTGGGCTCGCGAATTGCTGGTTTCGACATGCTGTACTCTTCCGGCACCACTGGTCAGCCCAAGGGTTACGAAGCCATTCCTCGGGCAGTCATTGGACGAAACGCCGACCGCAGTTGCCCCGATGCTCGGAATGCTGTTCGGATTCACCGACAGCAGCGTGTATTTGAGTCCGGCACCGATGTACCACGCAGCGCCCCTGCGCTTCACCATGGCAGCTCAAAGTGTGGGGAGCACCGCAGTGGTCATGGAGCACTTCGATCCGGAGGATTTCCTTTCGGCTGTCTCGACCCACAAGGTTACTCACAGCCAGGTCGTTCCCACGATGTTCGTTCGTCTCCTCAAACTTGATCCTGCGATCCGCAACCGGTACGACGTGTCTTCACTCCAAGCAGTCATTCATGCTGCGGCTCCGTGTCCGATACCGGTGAAGAAGCAGATGATCGATTGGTTCGGACCGATCATCCATGAGTACTACGCGGGAACAGAAGGCAATGGGTTCGTCTATTGCAACAGTGACATGTGGCTCGCACATCAAGGAACAGTCGGAATGCCGATCGGATGCACTTTGCACATCGTCGGAGAAGACGGTGAAGAGATGCCCAAATATGAAAGTGGAACGATCTATTTCGAAGGGGGTGCGGAATTTCAGTATCACAACGACCCTGAAAAGACCAAGGGTTCGCGCCACCCGAATGGTTGGAGCACTCTCGGCGACGTCGGGTATCTCGACGACGACGGATTCTTGTTCCTCACCGATCGCAAGGCCTACATGATCATTTCCGGTGGGGTGAACATCTATCCCCAAGAAGCAGAGAATGCTCTCGTCACTCACCCCAAAGTGATCGATGTTGCGGTGTTCGGAGTTCCCAATGACGACTTCGGTGAAGAAGTGAAGGCAGTGGTTCAGCCAGTTGTCATGCCAGCCAACCTCGATGAAACCAAGGATCTCGAGCGCGAACTCATTGCGTACTGCAGATCACAGCTTGCCGATATCAAGTGCCCGCGTAGTGTCGATTTTCGACCAGAGCTACCGCGTCATCCCACGGGAAAGTTGTACAAACGAATCCTGAAGGACGAATACTGGCGCGACGCCGGCCGCACGATCTGAGTCGATCCGAGTCGATCCAAGGTCACGAACATGCGGCCTTCATTCAGGGATTGATCACAACCATCCGTATCTCCGTCATTTCACGAACGGAATAGGAAGGACCCTCACGGGTGTTGCCGCTGTCTCGCAGGCCTCCATATGGTTGCTGATCAGCCCTGTACGTTGGGACATCGTTGACAACGACCCCGCCGAAGTCCAATTCTCGGATCGCCCTGAGGGCGCTTTCCACTCGAGAAGTGAAAATTCCAGCCTGCAACCCGAACTCGGAGTCGTTGGCTGATTGAAGAGCATCCTCTAACTTGTCGTACGAACTGATGACAACAACCGGTCCGAAGACTTCGCACCGGCTCACTTTCATTTCTACGCCCACATCGTCGAGCACAGTTGGACGCAAGATTCCATCTGTTGAGACGTCTCCGCCGCAGAGAATCCTTGCTCCCTGATCGACAGCCTCGTCGATCCAAGACTGAACTCGCGCGCGCTCGCTGTGCGAGATCAAAGATGACATCTCAGTCGACTCCTCTCGAGGATCACCCACGACGATAGAAGACACCTCAGCAACAAGGGCATCGGTGAATGTTCTAGCGATGCTCGAATGCACCAGGATTCGCTGAGTCGATATACACGACTGACCTGCGTGGCTGAAGCCCGCTGTTCGAATCTTCGCTACCGCTGATTGCCAATCACCATCTGGTTCGATGATGACCGGTGCGTTGTTGCCCAGTTCCAGCCCAACCCTCTTCTTCGGCGCACGACTACGAATCGACCAACCCACATCGGGGGAGCCTGTGAATGTCACGAGTGCAACATCTGGATGATCGACGAGTGCATCACCGATCTCTGCTCCTGGTCCCGGTACGACATGAATCCAATCGATCGGAAGTCCACACTCTTCGGTCAACATTCTTGCCAACAGGATCGACGTCAATGGGGTTTGACTAGCCGGCTTGAGCACGACAGGACACCCTGCAGCGATAGCCGGCCCCACCTTGTGCGCAACGAGATTCAAGGGGAAGTTGAACGGCGCAATGGCTCCGACAACACCAATAGGAACCCTCAGCGTCAAACCCAATCGACCAACCCCACTTGTCGAGGCGTCCATGGGTATGACTTCGCCAGCAAGAGTCCGCGCTTGCGCAGCCGAGAACTGGAATGTGGATACCGCTCGATCGACTTCGACACGGGCGGTCCTGATCGGCTTCGCACTCTCCTCACACACAATCCGAGCAAGATCCTCCCTATTGTCTTTCAGACAACGCGCAGCCTGATCCAGAATCTCAGCTCTTTCCCAGGCTGGCAGGCCTCTCTTCAGGGCAAGGCGCGCCGATGCCACGGCACGATTGACATCACCAGATCTGGCGAGAGGAACCGAGGCGATCAATGAATTGTCGTAGGGAGATCGAATCTCTCGCGGTTCACCCTCTGCCCAAAGTTCGCCAGCCAAGGGAACGGGTACCGGGTTTCCATTGTGTCGAGAGGCCTCGAGGTGTTGCAGCATGCAGTTATCGTACTTTCATCGTCTTGATTGCATGACGGTCGTGTGTCCTTCGTCGCTCATTCGCATCCTCATGAAACTTCGCCACGAACATCCTTTCCTCCAACCACACAAAGACGATTCATTCGTCCCTTTCGCACATCGTGGAGGATTCAAGAATCTGCCGGAGAACTCGCTCGCCGCTTTCACCGCTGCGGTCGACGCCGGTTTTCGATACCTCGAAACGGATGTCCAGGTCACCCGTGACGGACACCTCGTTGCGTTCCACGATTCGAACTTGCTGCGCACCTGCGGAGTCGATCGAGACATATCCACGATGTCGAGGGAAGAGGTGACTCGAGCTCGCATCGATGGTCGGGAACCCGTCCCTTTCCTGGTCGATCTCTTCGAGGCTCTGCCCGGCGCGATGTTCAATATCGACGCCAAGTCCGATGCATCCGTAGATGTCCTGATCGACTTCCTCGATCGAAGTCATACGCTGGATCGAGTCTGTATCGGATCGTTCAGCCATCACAGACTGACCAGAATCCGACAAGCATTTGGGCCCAAAGTGTGCACAAGCGCTAGCCCGCGTGAAGTCGTGCGCTGGCTTCTCGGAGCGGCTGTTCCTGGACCCTCGTGCGTACAGATTCCTCCTCGGCAATCCGTTGTTCGGATCACAACTGCGAGTCGAGTCGCCCGTTCGAAGGCAATGGGATTGCCAGTGCATGTGTGGACGATCGACGATGCGGAGACGATGCAGAAGTTGATCGACATCGGAGTCGACGGAATCATGACCGATGAAGCCCACACGCTTCGGCAAGTCGTCGAGCGCAACCAGCTGTGGAAATGAAACGAAACTGACGACGTCAACTCACGAGAGGCATGACCTCATTCATGAATCGTGCCATTTGCTCATCAGCCTTCTTGTACGAATCACCGATCATGTGCGGAAAGATCGTGACGTAGTCCATCTCCAGAAGATCCTTGTAGAACTGGATCCCTTCAGCCACCAATTCTGGAGTGCCGAGGAGAATCGTCTTGTTCTCGATCGATTCATTCAGAGTGGGAATGAGACCTGGTTTGGCTGGCTGACCATCTGCGCCCATGTATCCCCTACTCCAGCCATATGGGCCGAGGAATTTCCAGAACTCATCGTGACCGGGGTTTGCGGTTTCGATGGCGCGTTCGTACGTGTCTTCGACTCGCACCGACAGAACCAGCATTCGCTTCGCACCCACTGCGGGAGTCGAACCAGTCTCTCGTTCAGCCTTTTCGGCATAGGCGTCCCAGAACCTCTTGATGAAACTGAAGTGCTGATTCCAAAAGACAGCCGAGTGTCCGACTCTCGCCACATAGTCGAGGGTGGGAGGACTGGTCACTGCCTGCCAAATCTCGAACGGGTAGATCGGGCGAGGGACGAGCGTCAGATGTTGGACTGTGCTTCCTCGGTCCGGAATTCCCTCGAGGGGAATCTGGAAATGCTTTCCAGTAAAGGAGAAGGTCTCATTGCCCAGGGCCCGCCGAATGATTTCCATCGACTCCTCGAAGACCTCTCGGTTCAATTCATCGTCAGCTGACTTCTCCGGATTGTCGTGTGAACCGATCGAAACGCCCTTTTCGTTCAGATGGAGAACTTCCCGAGGAAGCACAGTCCAACATCTGACGCTCGTCCCTCGCCCG
>JBJTGN010000345.1:0-6252 GCA_046093905.1 Actinomycetota bacterium | reverse complement strand
CCTCCGGGCATGGTCACCGACGGCTTCGCCGGCGAAGGCGCGGGCCTCGTGTCGCCGATCTTGGGACGCGGAACGAGCGCCTCCGCCGCTGCCTGCGCAGATGGGCGGCCCTCGCTCATCCGGTCGGGAAGTTCGAAGTCGGATTGCGCAGCTGTGGAAGCCTCACTCGACTGGTCCGTCGATCCCTCTGCCGATCCAGCCGTCGAGGCGGGACGCGGTCGGTTCCGACCTCCACGAGATCCGCGTCGACGCTTCTTCGCGCCCGATCCCGCCGGCGACGTTTGGTTCGAGTCCCTGGTCGACTCCTGGTCAAACTGCCGTTGCGGTCGTGATCCGCTCGAAGCACTCGCTTCGGGAACGCCATCGGGAATCCCCGAGTCGTGATCGTTCTCGCTCATCGAAATGTTCCTTTCTCATGCGCACACCTGCGGGCGCGCCACCGAATCGGACAGCACATCGATTCGCTGTCCGTGCTTGTCGATCCATTGCTGCGTTCGAAGGACTCGCGTGAGGTGATCCCACGGTTCGTCCCCTGGAATCAGCGCCCGCACCAGTTCGGTGGGCCTGATCCCTCGTCCCGATGTCGTCAACATCGCTGAAATCGCCGTTGCCGTCCCGGATCGCAGCGGATCTCCGGGCCAGACATCGACAACCGAACCAAGACGATCCGCATCGGCAATCTCGATCTCGAGAATTCCCGGACGGATGTCATCGCGTTGCATCTCCCCTTTTCGCTCTCTTTCGAGAAAGATCGATTCGCTCGCCCGAAGCACGTCGACGGCTCGCTCCACATCGGGGTGATCGATCACGAGAATCCACGACGAAGCCGTCACAGATTCCTGCAGGGACACGTCTCCGCTCGCAATCTCGCCGACATGGGTGACGGCGAAACCTGAAGGAAGCGCCTCATCGATGCGTTCACGCCACTCGAAGAGATCTGGCACACCGCCCACCACGCCGTTCTGTGAAGGATCGACGGTGATGTCGAGGAGCTCGATCAACGACTCAGCACCGGTCGGCAAGGCCAAACCGAAAGCGATTCGAGACCGCGGGGTGAAACCAGTCGACATCGCAACGGGAATTTCAGCCTTGCGCAGTGTTCGCTCCCAGAGACGCGCAACATCACGATGACCGAGGAAACGAACCTTCCCCAACTTGGTGTACGCAAGTCGGAATTTCATCGGCGTCGAACTCACGGTGTCACCCTCGCCAAGCGCACATCCACCGGCACAGGTCCGACGCGATTCAGGGCCTGACCAGTCCCCTGGCTTCCTCCGGCTGGTGGAATTGGAGACGCAACGATGTGTTCGAGTCCATCGCCGGTGCAAACGCCACAGTCGTAGCACGGAGTCCAACGGCAGTCCTCGAGTCCGAATTCGTGAAGAGCTGCCTGCCAGTCCTGCCACAGGAAGTCCTGATGGAGGCCAGCGGAGAGGTGCGACCACGGCAAGACGTCGTCCTCGTGGCGATGACGCGTCACATAGTCGTCCGGCGACAATCCTTCAGCAGCCATTGCATCGCGCCAACGTGTGACGTCGAAGAACTCGGACCACTCTTGGAAGACCCCGCCCTCTCGCCACACTCGTTCGATCACCGCGCCGATGCGCCGGTCGCCCCTGCTCGCAATCCCTTCGGCCAACGACGCTGCCGGATCGTGCCACTTCACGTTGACGCCCTTGGCCTTCGATGCCGCATCGCGAACCAGACGAATTTTTCGTCCGAGCTCCTCGACCGAGTTCTGTCCGAACCACTGGAATGGTGTGTGCGCCTTCGGCACAAAACCGCCAACGCTCACCGTGACACTGGCGCGATTGGTGTAGCGACGCCCGATCGCCACGCATCCCGCTGCGAGATCGACAATTCCTTCGGTGTCGACATCGGTCTCCGTCGGCAGACCCGTGAGGAAGTACAACTTGGCTCGCGACCAACCCGATGCAAATGCGGATTCAACTGCGCCGTAGAGATCCTCTTCGGTGATCAGCTTGTTGATCACCGTGCGCAGTCTCCAAGTTCCCGCTTCGGGCGCGAAGGTGAGGCCACTGCGACGACCACTGGCAACTTTGGCGGCCAGACCAACTGTGAACGCATCGACGCGCAGCGAAGGCAGGCTGATGGTCGGCGCTCCACAGGCGGTCGGATCGGGAACGAGCGTCGAGACCACGTCCTCGATCCCGCTGAAGTCGGCTGTCGACAACGATGTCAGGCTGACTTCGTTGTATCCCGACCGTTGCAGACCTCGCGAGACCATCGAACGCACTTGATCCGCGGGACGCTCACGAACCGGACGCGTGATCATTCCTGCTTGGCAGAAACGACATCCACGCGTACAACCTCGGAAGACTTCGACAGCAAGACGGTCGTGAACGACCTCGGTGAGGGGCACGAGTGGTCTGCGGGGGTAATCCCATTGACCGAGATCGGAGACCGTTCTCTTGGTCACCAACTCCGGGACATCGGAATGAAGGGGGCGAATTTCACGAATTGGCCCTCGAGGAGAAGCCGTCGAATCCGACCGACTCGATCCGGATTCGTACAGGACCTCGAACAGCGACGGTACATAGACACCCGGAATGCGAGAGAGTTCCCTCAACACGCCCGCTCGCGACCCCTGTGTCCGACCCGACGCCTTCCATTCACGAACAACTTCGGTGATCTCGCCGATGACCTCTTCGCCCTCGCCCAAGACTGCGGCATCGATGAAGTCCGACATGGGCTCGGGGTTGAAGGCCGCATGGCCACCGATGATCACGAGAGGATCTTCTGGGCCTCGACGACGGGCATGCACAGCAAAGCCGGCGAGGTCGATCATGTTCAGCACGTTCGTGTACACGAGTTCCGACGACAAGTTGAACGCAAGAATGTCGAATTCGCCTGCCGGTCGATGAGTGTCGACGGAGAACAGCAGTATCCCCCGCTCGCGCATCAAAGCTTCGAGGTCGACCCAGGGCGCGTACGTTCTCTCTGCAGCGGCGTCGGCGCGCTCGTTCAGGATCTCATAGAGGATCTGCAAGCCCTGATTGGGCAAGCCGACCTCGTACACGTCGGGATACGCCAGGAGCCACGAAACCGTGTCCCGGCCGTGACGGGGCTCGACAGCCCCGTTCTCACACCCGATGTATCGACCTGGTTTGCGCACCCTCGCAAGGAGCGGTTCGAGCCGCGGCCAGAGGGATGACATGATCGTCAAAGTCTACCGCTGGGGCCTCCAGTCCACAGGAGACACCTGTGGATAACTTCGCCCCCACTCCTCAGCGCAAACGACGCATGTGCACGCTCTCGACCAGGCCGATCATGATCGAAAACGCCAACAAGGACGACCCCCCGTAGCTGACGAAGGGAAGCGGCACACCGGTAACCGGCATGATTCCCATGGTCATTCCGATGTTCTGGAAGACGTGCCAGAGGAGGATGCCGAAAATTCCCACGCAGATATAGGTACCGAACATGTCCTTACTGGTCTGGGCGATTCGCCAGATTCGAAACAGGATGAGCCCGAACAGGAACAGCACGAGGCCGCCGCCGATCATGCCGAATTGTTCGGCTATGGCCGAAAAAATGAAGTCACTCTGTTGAACGGGCACGAACTTTCCGTTGGTGAGCGGACCTTCGAGGTACCCCTTGCCGAACCAGCCACCTGTCGCAACGGCTCGCTTCGCATAGCGAACCTGAAAGACGAACTCCTCGAGGTTCTTGTCGGTCGAGTTCTGGTACACGAAGGCTTCGATTCGTCTCAGCTGATACCGGTCGACAATGCCGGCAACAACCGCTGAAGCCATGGTCGCGATCGTCAACACACTGATCAAGAGGAGATACCGGAACCTGGTTCCGGCTATGACGAAGATCGCCAGTGCCCCAATGATGATCACGAAAGCCGAGCCAAGGTCGGGCTGAGCGATGATGAGTGCAATCGGAATACCGATCAGGATCATCGCCCGAACGAACTGGGAGTAGTCGAGGGCCGCGTCTCGACGGTCGCTGACGAAAGCCGCCAACGTGAGCACCATCACGGGCTTTGCGAACTCCGCTGGCTGGAAAGAGAAGACACCGAGGTCGAAGGACAACCGAGCTCCACCGCGGATCGCTCCTGCCGACAACACCAGCACCAGCGAGAAGATCGTCGTCCCGTAGAAGAAGGCAGCTCTCTCGCGCAACATCGTGTAGTCGAACGTCATGACCATGCCGAGAATGACGACAGCAATCAAGACGTAGATCACCTGCCGAGTGGTGAACCAGTACGGGTCTCCTTCGATCTTCCAGAACGTCGCGCTGTAGATGCTGAAAATTCCAATGACGCTCAGGAGCAATACAGGAACGAGAAGGGCCCAGTCGATATTGCGGCGGGGCGCTCCCCCACTCGAACGAATATTGCCGAGGCCTGAGTCGGGCTGTCGCCTCAGCATCGACAACGCCATCAGTCTCTACCTCCGAGGGCTGCGCCGGACAGACACGACCTGTCGGGCAGTTCTCGCTGTGGCGCTGGGAGCGTCGAATTGATGTCCAGCGGGTTCGATGGTTGCACGACTGGCAATTCGATCGCTCCGGCGTACCCCATCAACATGCATTTTGCGACAGGGGCAGCTGCGCGGGAACCGAACCCAGCCTTTTCCAAGTACGCGGAGACCACAACGGGACGAGTTGGGTCGAGACTGAATGCTGCAAACACCGACGAGTCGTACCACGGGAGACTCAAGTACCCCTGGGCTGTTCCAGTCTTGCCTGCGATCGGCAGAAGGTCATAGGGGTATCTCTCGAAGAGCTTCTCCCCTGTGGTCGAGTGGTAGTAATCCGATGTGACTCCTGGACCAGTGATCACTCGCGCGAGTCCGCGCACGATCGGATCACGAAACTCCGGGGGCATCTCGATCGTTCGAATTGTGTCTTTGACTCCCAAGTTCAAGTACACCTTTGCCCGAGACAGATCCGCGAAGCCCGCTTCCACCTCGTTCGGCGTGCCCGGTTCGAGAAGTGCAAGGGCGATCAACGGTCTGTGCACTTCTCCGCCGTTGGCGAGGGTCCCATATCCCTGAGCCAGCTGCAAGGGACTCGCAGCAAGGAGGCCTTGCCCGATCGCCAACAGAACGTTGTCTCCTCCCGAGTACTCGCGTTCCGCCTCGAACGCCTTGTATTGCTCCGCGAGGCGGTTCTTCTCTTCTTGGTCCGGAACCCGACCAGCGGACTCGAAGGGAAGATCGATACCGGTGCGCGACCCGAACCCGAACCGCCGCACTTCCTGTTGGAGAAGAAACGGCTGGACGGTCTGTCCCGGATTTCGGGTGTCTGGCGCCCTCCGCTCTTCGAAAAGTTCCTCGCCGATCTTGTAGAAGAACGTGTCCACGGACACCGCAAGGGCATCTTCGACATCGATGTCGGTCCCGTAGAAGCATGGCCTGTTGGTGGAGCCGCACAGCGCGTTTCGATACACGCACTTCGCTCCCGTTCGCCGGTCTCGACCCGTCGAAGTGTCGATGTCTCCCTGCTGGGCCTGGGGGCCGTCCTGGGCGCTCGCGTTGCAGTTCGGACCGTAACGAAGGAAATACGCGCCGTTGTTCCAGATCGGGTTACCATTACGATCTTTTCCTGCGACGTACCGGTCCTCGAACCTGTAGTCGACGCCACCGGGAAGTTGCCCCGTGTTCAGCGCCGCGAACGCAACGAATGGCTTGAAACTCGAGCCGAGGTTGTACTGCCCCTGTACAGCGCGATTGACGAGGATCGACTTGTTCGGATCGTCGGTCCTGGGAAAGATCTGGGAGAACTTGTCGGAGTCCACGCCAGAGTTGAACCATCGATTGTCGAAAGTCGGGTAACTGGCAATTGCGGTGACCTGGCCTGTCGAGTAGTCCATCATGACCACTGATCCAGCGGGAGAGATGTAGTTGGAGCAAGGAGGTACGGGCACCATCTGTTCCTGCCCGTTCTCATCGACGATTCGCGCAGATTCGATCACCGGCACAAGTTTGACGACATCACGCTCCTGGATTCTCGACTGCTCCTCGTCCAGCACCCAGACATCTCGTCCCCGCAGGAGCGATTCCTGCTCGTCACGAACCCTCTTCTTCTGTTGACAAACTTCTGCGTAACTTCGAATGCGCAACTGCGTCTCGAGAGTCATCTCGGCCAGCTGCTGAAAGTCGAGATCGATGGCAAGTTGCAAGTCGTAGCCCGGTACTGGCTCCTTGCGCTCGACCACGTCGAGAATCGCACCTCGGGAATCCACTTCGTATTTCACGTAGCCAGGAGTGCCTCGCAGGT
>JBJTGN010000344.1:0-2063 GCA_046093905.1 Actinomycetota bacterium | reverse complement strand
GCACCGAGATTGCCGACTACGTGCTTCAGCACATGCGCTGAGCGGGTCGAGGCTCACTCGCCCACTTGTCCGTCGATCGCCTCACGGAGAAGATCGGCGTGGCCGTTGTGCCGCGCGTACTCCTCGATCATGTGCAGGAGGATCCAGCGCAGCGAGGGTGACTCGCCGCTGTCCCACGTCCGCTTGGCCAGTTGATCAAGGCCGCTGTTCGCAAGAGCTTTATCGAGGTCGCGACGCGACGCTTCGACGGACGACGCCCACAACGCCCGCAGTTCTTCGGCGCTGTCGTGAGCGGCTGACGTCCACTCCCAGTTCGGTTCGGTAACCCAGTCGACCACGAGCCAGTACTCGGCCCGCTTGCGACCGTGCAGGAAGAAGGAGAACCAGTGATCCTCCACCCACGCCAGGTGCTTGAGCAGACCTCCGAGGGACATCGACGACGACGGCAGTATCTTCATCAACTGCGCAGTGTCGAGCCCGCGCGTCTTCCACTCAAGGGTCGCGCGCTGCCACTCGAGGTAGCCGACGAGCGAGTCGACCTCATTGGCCGTCGGCGGCGGCTCTGGCCGTCCGTGTTCGTCGATCGTCGCCACGAAGACACTGTACGCATGCGGGTCTGGCTAACTTCTGGACGTGGCCGCGCTTTCCCTCAGGACTTTTCTCTGGTTCGACACTGAAGCCCTCGACGCCGCGCGCTTCTACGTCGATCTGTTCCCGAACTCTCGCCTAGGTGAGGTCAGTTACTACCAAGCCGACGCACAACGCCCTGAGGGGTCGGTTCTGACCGTCGAGTTCGAAATCTTCGGCCAGCCATTCGCGGCACTCAACGGCGGCCCGGAGTTTCCACACACCGAGGCCGTCAGCTTTCAAGTCTCATGCGAGACACAAGAGGATGTTGACCGACTCTGGAATGCCATGGTTGCCGATGGCGGGAGCGAGAGTCAGTGCGGTTGGTGCAAGGATCGTTGGGGCGTGAATTGGCAGATCACGCCGATCGGTCTCACCCGTGCTCTGCAGGGACTCGACGGCTATGACAGCAAGTATGCGTTCAGCGCGATGATGAAGATGACGAAGATCGTTCTCGCCGATCTCGCACCCCGCCGATAGCCCCGCGATGCGAAACCCACGACGTCGCTCGTCGCACTCGATGGAGTCGCACTGATTCCATGGGGTTGAGCAGTGTTTCCGCGCCGCGGGCCGTGGACTATCTACTGCTCGCTCTGCCGACGTAGTTCGTCGCGCAGAGACTCGAGGTAAGGAAGTGCTAGTTGGTCTTTCCCGCGATTGGCGGACATCTTCGAATCGATGATGTCATCAAGCGACGCGACCAAAACGGTGAGCCCCTCGTCTATTAATTCCAACGTCGAGTTCGATTTCCACCCTGCGTAATTCCCGGCCCGACCTGCTGGCGTAAACGTGAGATCCAGATCACCAAAGTCCGTCACCAGATTCAGCATGTGTGGCATGTTCGCGAGAAAAGCACCATCAATCTTGGTTGAGACTGGCTCTCCCGAAGTTCGGATCCTCGCATTCATCCTGGAGAGGGCACGACCGAGGCGATCAAGGTTCTCTCTCTCACGATCCGGAATGACGTCCAAGTCACGCGTCGTAAGGGGCGAACCCCGAAGGTTCGCTGCAAACCCACCGAGTACGACGTAGGCGACTCTCTCCTCGTTCAGAATCCGACACATTTGAAACGGGTCGAACTCAGTCATGAAGCAGAGGCCCGTCCTCGCGATGCAGTCTCTCTGGCTCTAGCCATCAGATTGGCGACACGGACCATCTCATGCGCTCGCTCGGCCACAGACATTCTCAAAAGATCCCGAATCTGGCTCACTTCAACACCGCGCCAGTCTTCGTTCGGGTTCTGCCACTCGGCCACGATTCAAGTGTACGCCTCGGGTGTCGCCCCGCTTCAGGTCGGTGACGACGGCTCCGTTGGCTTTGACAGACATTCGTCAGCTCGACGCTGAAATACCAGGAGATTCAGGAACCCGATCCGAGCTGGGAGCGCAGAGAGTCGAGATCGCCCAACACCCAAATCTCACGCAGTTTGTTCTCGT
>JBJTGN010000343.1:0-1816 GCA_046093905.1 Actinomycetota bacterium | reverse complement strand
ATCATCACGACGACGACGACGGCTCCCGAGGAGCCGGTGGGCTTCGACACGGCATCGATGCCCGGAGGCGGAGACGTGAATCTGGAAGTCAGCATCCCGTGGTCCGAGGGAGATCGCATTCCGGTTCAGTTCACCTGCAATGGCTCGAGTGTGTCACCGAGTGTTGCGTGGTTCGATGTCACCCCCGACGCAGTCGGTATTGCGATCGTGATGTACGAGATCGGAGTCGAACAGACTGTCCACTGGATCGTGGCAAACCTCGATCCCGCTCGCGCATTCATCGAATCCGGCGAATTCGACACCCCCGACGCACCAGTCGGAGTCGTCGTCGGGCTCAACGACCAATCCCCCGTCCCGGGACCGACTCAGGGATACCGCGGTCCGTGCCCTGCACAGGGAACCGCTTCCACGTACACGCTCGAAGTGCACGCACTCGGCCAGATCATCGAACTGCCATCTGGCACGCCCGCCCAAGATCTCCGCAGTGCGATCGATCTCGTCTCCATTCAGAGAGCGGCAATCACCGCCTACGCGGAGGGCTGACGTGACATGACCGGCACCCCCGAACAATCGGACAGTCGGAAAGACGAGTTGCTCCCACACGCGCTGAACGAGCTCGCACACCTGATCTCGACTTCCGATGATCCGTTCGTTCTCACCGATGCTTCCGGAACGATCCTGTACGCGAATCACACTTCGGTGAACCCCGAGCTGCTGACCCATTTCGTTCGCCAACAGATGCCCCGCTCGGTGCTCACGGCACCCGGTTCCAAATGGCGAGGCGAGGTGTCCTTCGACATCGACGGTGATGTCAGAACTTTCGACGTGCAAGTGGTCTGCAGTGACTCATCTGTGGCTTTTCAAGCACGCGACATCAGTGCGGCTCTTCGCCTTCAGAAACAGCTCGCTCATCTTGCTTCCCATGATGCCCTCACCGACCTGGCGAACAGATCCCACCTTCTGCGTCGACTTGCTCAAGCAGTCGATCGTGCGCGTTCGAATCACTCGAACGTGACACTTCTCTACATCGACATCGACGATCTGAAACGAGTCAACGATTCAGTGGGACACGAAATTGGTGATGCCCTGATTGCTGCTGTTGGACAGCGATTGCGTTCATCCACCCGACCCGAGGATCTCGTCGCCCGAATCGGCGGAGACGAATTCGTCGTCCTGTGCGAGGGGGTCGACGATGAGACTTCCGCGTCCCAGATCGCTGAACGAGTCCGTCGATCCGTGAGCGGGCGATACACCCTTCCGAGTCTCGACGCCGAGATCACCGTCAGTGTCGGCGTGGCGATGTACGCCGCCATGGGCGAAGCCGAGGCACCCGCGAGCACGGCGGAATCACTGTTGCGCGATGCCGACAAAGCGATGTATCACGCCAAACTGCGGGGCAAAGCCCGGAGCGAGATGTACACCGCAGCAATGCGGATCGCCGAGCACGAACGCACTCGTCTCGCAGCCGATCTCGAACATGCAGTCGAGTTGGGGCAGTTGTTCCTCGTTCACCTGCCGATCGTCTCCCCGCACACGCATCAGATCGTTGCCACCGAAGCACTCGTTCGTTGGCAGCATCCGGAGCGCGGAGTTCTCCAACCAGCGGCCTTCATCGATTTGGCCGAAGGTTCGGGGGCAGGTCGATCGATAGGAACGTGGGTGATCCGTCGTGCCGTCGAAGACCTTCATCACTGGATCGAGGACGGTCGAGTCGACGGACACTTCGTCGTTCACATCAACGTCGCCCGATCCCATGTTCTTGCACCCGACTTTGCCGACGTCGTTCTTGATGCCGTGTCGCTCGGTTCTCTGCGTC